>JBEPXC010000266.1:0-5269 GCA_041642035.1 Sphingobacteriia bacterium | reverse complement strand
CCTTCTTTGGTCTGCCAATCGACACCCAGGTGCCACTTCCCAATACAGGCAGTGGTATACCCTGCTTTTTTCAGCATTGATGCCAGGGTTTCTCTTCCGGGTTCAATAACCGATTTATGAAATCCACTAATGCCGGAGGCGGCCCCTCCTTCAGAACGAAATGCATACCTTCCGGTAAGCAGCCCATAGCGCGATGGCGTACATACTGATGCGCTGGCATGCGCCTCAGTAAAGACCATTCCTTCGCTAATCAGATTGTCAATCGTCGGGGTATGTGTCCTTGCTGAAGGATTCAGGGCACTAATATCACCGTAACCCATGTCATCGGCAAATATAAAAACGATATTGGGATTTGATGTAGTATCATTTCCTGAATCAGATGCAGCTGTACACTGCAGACCGGTGGAACCAAGTATAAATAACCCTTCCATGATGATCAATCTGGAATTGAATGCTTTCATTTTCAATATATTTTTTGTTGATAATTATTCATTTCAGGCTCTTGCATCTTTCATCTTCTTCCCTCCTGATGTTCAAGATAGGATCTCAGGAACTTATCGTTTAACGCATCACTATCCCCGTATTGCTGGCGCAACGAATCCAGTTTTTCATGAAGCCCTTCCTGAACATCTACATAAGCAGGATCATCATAAATATTTTTCATCTCCATGGGGTCGGTTTCCAGATCGTACATCTCCCACTCATCAATATCATAGTAAAAATGGATCAGTTTGTACCTTTCGGTGGCCACACCATAATGTCGTTTTACCATATGCACCGAGGGATATTCATAATAGGTATAATATACCGCATCACGCCACTGGTCTGTTTCACCTGCTACCAGCTTTCGGAACGATTCTCCCTGCATCTCTTCCGGAGTTTCAATTCCCACGTAATCCAGAAAGGTGGGTGCAAAATCAAGGTTCTGCACCAACTTGTCTATTTCTGTTCCCGGTTTGATTTCTTTGGGATACCTAATTAGCAGAGGTGTGCGGAAGGACTCTTCATACATAAAACGTTTGTCGAACCAGCCGTGTTCGCCCAGATAAAAGCCCTGATCGGAGGTATAAACTACGATTGTATTTTCAGCTAGCCCGGCTTCATCCAGGTAATCGAGCACCTGACCAACCCCTTCATCAATACCGGCGATGGTACCCAGGTAATCCTGCATATAGCGTTGATACCTCCATCGCATCAGGTCTTCTTCGCTCATATCAGGATATTGTTTTTTGAATTCCTCGTTGATAGGACCGTATACTTTATCCCAGGCGGCTTTTTGTTCTTCGTTGTATCTTCCTATAGTACGCTCAAAAGCAGCAAGATCCCAACTTTGATTGTTTGGATTGAGTACGGTGGGTTCGATTCCAAGTTCTTCCATGGTTTGGGGATATAGCTTGGAATCACCTGCCCAGTTCATGTGTTTCAGGATGTTCATCTCTGCAGTTTTAGCAGCAGTACCACGACCTTCATAATCATCGAAAAGGGTGGCAGGCTCTCTGAATGTCTTTTGTGTAAATTCACGGTAGTGCCGTTCAGCGGGCTCCCATTCACGGTGAGGTGCTTTATGATGATAAAAAACGCAAAACGGTTGATCAGCGTCGCGCTTATTTTTAAGCCAGTCCAGGGTAGTTTCGGTGATAATATCAGAAACATACCCTTCCATTTGAACCATTTCTCCCTCGATAAGAAAATCGGGGTTAAAATAATGCCCCTGTCCGGGCAAAACCATAGAAAAGTCGAATCCCTGAGGGATACCATCAAGATGAATTTTACCAATCATGGCTGTTTGGTAGCCATCGGCCTGCATCAATTTAGGAAAAGTGGGCTGCTCCCAGTCAAAAGGCTGGTGATTATCCACTTTGCCATTTACAAAACTGTGCTTACCGGTAAGCATCACTGCACGACTTGGCGCGCAAATGGAGTTGGTCACCGTGGCACGGGAAAAAATAGCCCCTTCATTGGCCAGCCGGTCAATGTTGGGTGTCTGGATCAACTCATCGCTATAGGCACTAATGGCCTGGTAAGCATGATCGTCTGCCATAATAAACACAATATTGGGTCGTTTCGTTTCCTGTGATCCGGAAGAGCAACCAAGCATTCCGGCACTTAGGATCAATAAGGTGTTACATTTAACAAAAGATGTTTTCATAAAGCTATGTTTTTGAATTTCTTACAATATATGACAGGGTATTCTTTAATGATAGAAGAACACTTAACCAAATGTTTTCCCACACATTGGTACAGGTTCAGGAGGCTATTTCTTATTCTCAACGGCTTCTTTGAGAATATCCAGATATCTCATCCCATACCCTTCATACTCCAGTCCCCAGGTATAAACCCCGGTACCACTAACGTCTGCACTTGTTGGAGGAGAAGATACAACAGGCTCTATCTGAGTATCTTCGTGCCATTCATTCCAGGAGTTGATCATAAATAAATTCCTGAGTTCGGGGTCGGTTAATTCCAGGGCACCCTCTAAATTTGCTTTAAACAAAGAACCAAATTCATCGTCTGCCGTAAGTTTTCGGGAAAGAGGTTGATGCTCTGCTTCCGGCCTTACACCACTGTCGTTATAACCAGGCGATACGGCGGGGATAAATTTGGTGCCAACCTGTTCAGCCATTGATTTCCATTCCTCCATATTGTCATAATACCTATCCACTCCGGCTTGTGTTGCATACAACACGTTTCTTCCTCCCGAACTTCCATAGACATCATAATTGGTTACAGCATCCAGCAAACCCATATTTCCGGGAGTTGAGGGTGGATTACCAAATACATGATCGCCTACTATGTATATATCAAAGCCTAAAATGCTTGACTGCTCTCTCATGATATTTACCGTTTCTTCCAAAATACCCCGACCATCCATAGCCCGGGTAAGGTATATAAACAATACCGGACGGCCGTCTATTTTATAATAATTAGGATGATTCCAATAATAGGTAGCCATATGTTGAATATGAGATGCAACTCTGGAAACATCATTCCACTTATCATCTGAGATACTTGGGTCGGTTAAAAGACTGGTACTCTCATAAAACAATGCAATTTTTAAATCCTTTATATTGGGATTGGGCATCACATTGTTCCTCAAAGTGACGTCTTCTGTACGATTTGGTCCCCACCAACTGCTGACCCATAAATTGATCCCCGCATACTCACTCCATTCAAAATGCTGTTCAATAATACGAGCATCTCTGTCGTTATACTCCCCCAGGGTGGGCAACTGAGCCGGCTCAAGAAATTCCCTCAGGTACCTGCCCCCATGAAAGCCATTATTTCCATACCAGGGATAGTAGTATGCTCCAACCATATCTTTCTCCGCTTCAACTATTACTGAGAAAGAATGCTCCCCTGAATACACCCCATCGCTCACTATTACCGTGATATCGCAGGTGTCTGGTTTATCAGGAGCCTGCCAGATAATGGTCTTTGTATCCCAGCTCCCGCTTAAATTCTCACAACTACTTGTCCAATTATAGGTAAGACGTGAATAATCACCATCATAAAAGCCCACATTACAAGTAAAAGTTACTTCTTCGCCAACCGTTACTTTCTCTACTCTTGGCGTAACAGAAAGACGAACATCATCATTTGTAGGGGGAGCTTCTTCTTTGCAGCTGCTTATCCCGATGCTCAACACCAGCATAAACAAGTATAACATTTTCTTTTTCATCATTTTTCTTTTCTTTTTGTGCTTTATTTAAATCGTTATCTATCCGGTGGATAATCAAATCAAAACCTACTTCTTTTGTGCTTTTAAATCCTCATTGATACCTGTGGATCTCATTCACGCTTTCTTAGGGTTAAAAGGAAGATTTAAAGCGCTCATATTCCTGCATCAACTCCTCTACGATCTTGGGGTATTTTGATGCCAGGTTATGTGATTCCGTTGGATCAGTTATGAGGTTAAACAATTGAATTTCCACCCTTTCCTTAGGCCTTAATGGGACGATACCCGGATAATCATGCGGTGTTGCCTGTCCTTCGATAGGCGCGATGATGGTTGTCCCATCGGGGCCCCGCCAGTCACTCCAGGTACCTAAATCAACTTCTTTGTAATATCGCGGTTCTTTCACGAACAATTTCCAATCCCCTAAACGTACAGTCATTATATCTGAATTACGCATGCTAAACACGGGGCCGTGTTCTTTTTGAGTTCCCTGCAAAATCCGTGTAATATCAACCCCTTGCAATTGGGGAGTGGATGAAGGATTCACATTCGTCAACGACAATAAAGTCGGGAAAATATCGGGCGACCAGCAAGGAACATCCACTCGTGTATTTTCAGGAAATACTTCAGGATAGCGGATGATAAAAGGAACACGTATTCCCCCTTCCCAGGTTTTGGCTTTCTTACCCTTCAATCCACCGGTGTCACCACCAAACGAAGGTCCGTTATCCGACATAAAAATAACTATGGTATTATCCAGTATTCCCAACTCTTCAAGAGTATTGGTGATTTGCCCAACAGACCAGTCGAGTTCTCTCAGCACGTCGGAATACAAATCATTGGGTGTTTCAGGAGTATAGAACCTTTCGGATGCTGCCAGGGGTTTATGGGGCATAGCATGCCACAGGTTCAGGAAGAAAGGTTGATCATGATTTCGTTCAATGTACTCAATAGCTTCTTCGGTGTATCTTTTTGTAAGCAGAGTTTGATCAACCGGGTATTCAATCGTGTCCATATTTTCAATTAACTGAACAGGGCGCATATCATTGGAATACAGAATGCCCAAATATTCATCAAAGCCGTGCTTTACAGGAAAGAATTCTTCTTTATGACCCAGATGCCATTTACCAATGAGCTTTGTTTTGTAACCCGCCTCCTGAAAAACTTCACCAAGAGTAACCTCATCGTCCGATATGCCAACATCATTGATATCTGCATCGGGCGCGGGATTTTGGACTAATCCATGCGCCAGGGGGAATCTCCCGGTAAGCAGAGTAGCCCTTGAAGGAGCACAGTAAGGCGTGGGGACATAAAAACTTGTACATCTCACTCCCTGCCCTGCCAGAAGATCAATGTTTGGTGTTTTGATCTGATGGGCATTATAGCAAGAAATATCCCCGTATCCCATATCATCAGTAAGGATAATAACAACATTAGGCTCTTGAGAGAACCCCTGAAGTGCCAAACCACAAAAAAAGGAAGATAATACAGCTAAGGCTGCTTTTGGCATAAATCGATTTCCACTTTCTTCTTTCATATTGACCAGTATTTTACACTACAATGTAGCGGAATTGATTCCAAACAAAGCACAAA
>JBEPXC010000265.1:0-5274 GCA_041642035.1 Sphingobacteriia bacterium | reverse complement strand
TTAGAAATGAAAGGCAATGAAGAGCACATCAGTCAGGCCATTTACAACCTCGTTGACAATGCCATGAAATATGCATCAGAAGGCAAGTACATTAAAATAATACTGGGAGAACAACCCGAGAACATAATCCTTGAAATAGAAGACAAAGGACCCGGAATAAAACCCGAGCATAAAAACCGCATATTTGATAAATTTTACCGCATTCCCACCGGCAATGTTCATAATGTAAAGGGATATGGACTGGGTTTGCATTATGTGAGAGGGGTTGTAAAACACCATGGAGGAAAAATTAGCCTTGAAAGTGGCCCGGGCAAAGGATGTAAGTTCATCGTTAAGCTCCCCAGGAATTATAAATAAAAAGAACAGAGAAGAATATGCCGGTTAAACCCTGATCATTTTCCACCATCAGACCATCAATAGCAGAATGAATATTTCAAACCTCAAACATCCCAAACCAGACCAATTCGTTCGATGAAAAAAATAAAAGTCCTTTATGTTGAAGATGAGCCCTTTCTGGCAAGAGTGGTAAAAGAAAGCCTGGAAAGCCGGGACTTTGACGTAAACCTGGTGGTGGATGGAAGTCTGGCTTATGAGGCATACCAGACCTTCCTGCCCGATATCTGTGTATTGGATGTTATGCTTCCACAAAAGGATGGATTTACCATAGCAGAAGAGATAAGAGAAAACAATCCTGTTATCCCGATTATATTTCTCACCGCTAAAACACAGACTCATGATTTGCTAAAAGGGTTTGAAGCTGGTGGTAATGATTACCTGAAAAAGCCCTTCAGCATGGAAGAGCTCATTGTGAGAATAAACAATCTGCTAAATATTACCTCGCGCCCTGTCGGTAAACAAGCTACTGACCCTCAAAATGGTAAAATCAGCATAGGGGAATATTCATTCTATCCCCGCAGATTTGAACTGCATTACCTTGATGAGATAAGAAAGCTCTCCTTCAGGGAAACCCAGCTATTGGAATTACTCGTTCAGGATCAGGAAAACCCTATTTTGCGAAAAGATATCCTGCTCAAACTCTGGGGAGATGATTCTTTCTACAATTCGCGCAATCTGGATGTTTATATCTCCCACCTACGCGATTATTTATCCAAAGATGCAAACCTACAAATCATCACCCTAAAGGGAATCGGTTATCGTTTTATCATCCAAAAAATCTCTATTCACTAAGGAATCGAGGGGCTTTGCGGTGTAAAGTTCCTTGTTCGTAAGCATAGGCAATTTCCAGCAGGACGGGTTCTGAATATGCCCTGCCAAAGAAGGAAATGCCTACGGGCAATTCATCCACAAAGCCCATAGGAACAGTTATGTTGGGATATCCTGCGTGTGCTGCAGGCGAAGAACTCCCCAGCTGGAAACTATCTCCGTTCACCCAGTCGGTTTTCCAGGCAGGACTGCCGCTTGGCGCTACAATGGCATCGAGCCGATGTTGATTCATCACCCTATCGATACCGTTGTCGCGTGCCCCCAGGTGCATTTGGGCAAGAGCATTAAGATATTCGGGTGAATCCAGTCCTTGCTTCTCCTGCGCCATCTCCAGATAGCGTTGATCATAATACTGAAGACTTATGGAGTCTGACCGGTTAAAGGCAATAAGTTCCTCCAGGCTCTTAATGGGTGCATCAGGCCCCAGGGACTGGAAATATTTATTCAGGCCATCTTTATATTCAAACAACATGACCTGAAAAGCATGAGATGCTGTGCCAGGGGCCGATATCTCCTCTAATTCAACCACGTGGGCACCCTGACTTTCCATAAACGAAATGGCTTTTGCCATCAGGGTATCGACTTTAAAATTTGTCCCTCGGGGGCCGGTAAAGAAGCCAATTCGTTTTCCCTGCAAGCCATCCGTTTTTAAAAATGGGGTGTAATCGTCATAATATTTATCCTGACTGTGCAAAGTATGCTCATCTTTAGAGTCTATTCCTGTCAATGCCCCTAAAACAATGGCAGCATCTTTTACCGTACGTGCCATGGGGCCTGCAATATCAAGGGACTCAGAAATGGGAATGATACCATAACGGCTTACCAATCCTACGGTCGGTTTTATCCCTACAATACCATTGGCTTGCGAAGGGCAAACGATAGAACCATTGGTCTCGGTACCAATGGCAAACATAGTCAGGTTGGCCGAAACGGCTGCCCCCGAACCCGAGCTTGAACCACAGGGGTTGCGATCAAGCACATAGGGGTTGTGCGTTTGCCCCCCTACGCCACTCCATCCGCTGCTTGAAAGCTCTCCACGAAAGTTGGCCCATTCACTAAGATTTGACTTGCCCAGTATTACAGCCCCTGCTTCCCTGAGTTTATGGGCAACATAACTGTCGTCGCCAGGAAAAGAATTGGCCAGGGCTCTCGAACCTGCTGTAGCAGGCATCTGATCGTGGGTATTGATATTATCTTTAAGTAACACAGGAATGCCATGTAAAGGCCCTCTGGATTTTCCTTCCTGCAATTCCTTGTCCAGCTCTTTGGCTATGGCCATAGCATCAGGATTGAGCATCAGCACAGAATTCAAGGAAGGGCCGTTTTGGTCAATAGCTTCTATTCTGTTAAGATAGGCCTGCACTACTTCAACAACTGTAAAATCACCCTGCTGATATTTCTGCTGAAGCGTAGTTATGTCCATTTCAAGCAGTGGAAATTCTTCTTCCCCGTTAGAGCTTTGTGCTACATGCTGGCAGGCAGATTGCAGTAAAAGCATTATGGTGGCAATGAAAATCAACTGAAAAAGATTCTGATAGCGACGGAAATGATTTTTCATAAAAGTGAGTTTAGGTTTTATGTACAGGCAAATATACGTATTCGTAGACTTATCAGTATAATCAGAAAAATTATATAATAAAAAATCTTCCCTTCGATAGCATATCAACCATTACGGGGGATAAAACAGTAGGTTCATCGGGTAGGAGTTTGGTGACAAACCGATCGATTCTGTGGAGGGATAATAATTGTTCCTCTTTATTCAAGATTCCACTATGGCAAATAAAGCTATCGTAAGGTATGCTAAAGCAGACTGGCAGCATCCTCATCCAGCAACCAGCTAAGTTTTCCATGTTTGGGTTTTACATGTGCAGCAGGATATTCGCTATGAAAGTGCGGCCCCAGAATGTTTTTCACTATTTCTGCCTTAGATACCCCCGTAACAAGAAAAACCACATGAGAAGCATTATTGATTACCGGCATAGGTATGCTAACGCGTTGTTGCTTTGAAGTGGGATGAGTGGTGAGCACGCAGGGTTCCTTTGATTGCAGAGAAGATGTATCTCCCGGAAAGATAGAAGCCGTATGTCCGTCGTCTCCCAGGCCCAACAATACCAGGTCAAAATGAGGGAGCCTATGTACCCAATCCATCTTGTGCAGCATGAGTTGGCGATAGTGCAACAAAGCTTGCTCTGGTTCATATTCACCCATTATGCGGAAAATATTTTCCCTGGGTATATTCAAGGGTTTAAGTAAGCTGACCAGCGCCATTTTATAATTGCTTTGATCACTATTGGGCGCAACACAACGCTCATCGCCCCAAAAGAAATGGACCTTTGACCAGTCCAGAGCATTTTGAAATTCAAGGGAAATATAAGAAAATATCCTGGCGGGAGTATTACCCCCGGATAAAGCAACGGTTATGCGTTCTCTCTCCCCCAATTCGGAAATGGCTCTTTTTACAATTTTAGTCAATTCTGCAGCCAGCTCGCGTGCAGATGGATTTATTTGTACAATAGGATTGGTCATGATTATATTCTTTGGGTTATAGTTCACAATAATCGCCATCATCGGCAAGGTTTTTACAGGGATAACGCCAACCATTGGTAACGCCATTATCAACGAGATCATCAGCATGTTCGGGTCCCCAGGTGCCGGCAGGATAACCATGAACGGTATGCTGAGGGTCTTTGGCCCAGGCGCTTTGTACGGGAGCTACAAACTTCCAGGCTGCCTCAACCGCATCAGCACGGGCATACAAGGTAGAATCGCCCATCATGGCATCGTAAATCAACCTTTCGTATGCCGAGGGAAGGACTACATCAGAGAGATCAGAATAATGAAAATCCATGTTCACTGTATTGACCTTAAAGCCAGCCCCGGGTAGCTTCATGCCGAACTTCAGTAATATGCCTTCATCGGGTTGAATTCTTATAATTAATTGATTACAGCTCTGACAGGCAGCATCTTTTTGAAACAATACATGGGGGGTGGGCATAAAATGAACCACCACCTCGGTGACCTTGGTAGGTAGTCTTTTTCCTGTTCTTATGTAAAAGGGCACGCCTCCCCATCGCCAGTTGTCGATATAAAACTTCATGGCAACAAAGGTTTCAGTGCGTGACTGGGGATCAACACCCTTTTCTTCCCTGTATCCGGGAATAGCCTCCCCTCGCACATGCGATGCTACGTATTGTCCCCGAATAACCTGCTTGTCTACTTCTTCCTCTTTAATGGGCTTAAGCGATTGCAAGACCTTGAAAATTTCGTTACGGATAGATTCAGCATCCATAGAAGCAGGGGGCTCCATAGCGGTTAATCCAACCATTTGCAACATGTGATTCTGAAGCATATCGCGCAAGGCACCCGAATGATCGTAATACCCACCGCGGCCTTCCACTCCAAGACTCTCAGCAGAAGTTATTTCAATATGATGGATGTAGTTTCTGTTCCAAAGAGGCTCGAAGATGCCATTGGCAAAGCGCATCACCAGAAGATTCTGCACGGTTTCTTTTCCCAGGTAATGATCAATGCGATAAATCTGGTTTTCTTCAAACGACTCATGCAAGGCTTTATTCAATGCAAGGCCCGATTCCAGGTCATATCCGAAGGGTTTTTCGATGATCAGTCGGCTGTATCCAGAAGAAGCATCATTCAAGCCCGCCCTTCCAAGATTAGTGGCTATAGGAGCAAAATGACTTGGCGGCATTGAGAGATAAAACATATAATTCTTCTTTTTACCATCCAATATGTTTAACTTCTCCAGCACTTTCTTCATCTCTTTGTAGTCCTCAACGGAATCCATATCCATGTTAAAATACGACAGTTGCTTTAAGAACTTTTCAATCTTAAGCTCATCAAGATGAATTTTCTCTGAGAAATGCCTGATTCCATGCCTCATCTTGTGGTGAAAAACCTCATTGGAAAGTACCTTACGCCCCACTCCCATGATATGGTATTTATCAGGCAACATATTTTGATTATACAAGTCATAAAGTGCTGGAACCAGCTTGCGGTAGGTCAAATCGCCGGTGGCACCAAAAATGACCATGA
>JBEPXC010000264.1:0-5281 GCA_041642035.1 Sphingobacteriia bacterium | reverse complement strand
GATGAGGGCATAGCTACCTGCATATGCGTGTAACCTGGCATTAGCACATCTTTATGCCGGTTGCTGAGAGAGATTAATGTGTGAAAGAGTTGCTGGGTAAGAAGAACCGTATTCTTAAGCTCCTCGCGGGTAAATAATTTCAAATCCACCAGTACCTGATCATTGCGCGAACGCCCGGTATGGAGTTTTTTTCCAATTTCACCCAACTCACGGGTCAGCATAATTTCAATCTGGCTATGCACATCTTCTATACCCTCTTCGATCTCGAATTTTCCTGCCTTAATAACTTTCATAATCTTACGCAGGGACTTTTCGAGTTTCTCGAGCTCCTTAGCTGATAAAATACCGATACTCTCCAGCATCCGGGCATGGGCAATACTCCCCAGCACATCAAAAGGCGCCAGTCTTTTATCAAGTACCCTATCGGTGGAGGTTGTAAACTCCTCCACCGATTTGGCTGTAATAATCCCTTTTTCCCAAAGCTTATTCATCTTTTCCTGTATTTAAAGTTTATACCAAATCCATTTTACCATTTTTCTCACGCACTTCAGTAATGGCATGATGTGCCATAAGTCTGATGGCATTGATCTTGATAAAACCTTCGCTGTCCTGTTGGTTGAATCCTCCCTCGATATCCATACTCGACAACTTCTGATTGTAGAGCGAGCTGGGAGATTCTCTTCCGTCTATCAAAACATTTCCCTTATACAGGGTAATATATACAACCCCATCAATGAGCTCCTGGCTTTTGTTGATGGCAGCCATAAGGAATTCCATTTCAGGGCTGTACCAAAATCCATTATATACAAGCTCAGCAAATTCAGGAGAGAGCATATTGCGCAGCTTCATTACTTCACGATCCATAGCAATACCTTCAATATCCATGTGTGCAGTCAACAGGATGGTTGCTCCGGGCGTTTCGTAAACCCCACGCGATTTGATGCCTACATAACGGTTCTCAACCATATCGAGCAGGCCTACTCCATTGTCGCCACCCAGTTTGTTGAGGTAAATAAATAGTTCAAGAGGATCTGTTTTACTGGTTCCGTCATCCAGATTGCTTACTTTTACGGGTATGCCATTCTTAAAGGTAATGGAAATATGTGTTTCTTTATCGGGCGCATCCTGAGGCATTTTAATTTTGGTAATGATATCATGCTCTGCTTTATAGGCAGGATCTTCCAGTATACCCGCTTCATGGCTGATGTGCATGAGGTTATCATCCTCGCTATAAGGTTTTTTCAGGGTAGATTTCACCGGAATGCCATGCTTTTCAGCATAGTTAAGCAAATCGGTACGGCCCTGAAATTCATTAAGAAACACTCTGTCTTTCCAGGGAGCATACACTTTAATCTTTGGATTTTGAGCATAGTAGGTAAGCTCAAAACGCACCTGATCATTGCCTTTACCGGTTGCACCATGCGAAACGATACCGGCATTTTCCAGTGCGGCAATTTCTATCTGACGCTTGGCAATAATGGGTCGGGCAAGAGCTGTTCCCAGCAAATACCGGCTTTCATACAAAGCGTTGGCCTGAATAGCCGGAAAAATAAAATCTGTAACAAATACTTCTTTCAGATCCTCGATATAAACCTTTGATGCACCTATCTCCAGTGCCTTTCGTTTTACCTCATCATAGTCATCATCCTGCCCTACATCGCCGACGTAGGCAATTACTTCATGTCCTTTGTTGATGAGCCATTTTAAAATAACGCTGGTGTCGAGTCCACCGCTGTAGGCAAGTACTATTTTTTCCTTTTTCTCTGTCATAATGGGTTTGTGGTTATTAAATATGAATAAAATGATTAATTAATGTGGATCATTAAAGTTCCCGAAAATATTTCACAGCTATGCCACCAGGGTATAGCATTGAAATAAAAAAAATGTGATTGATTGTTACCTAAATTAAAAGAATCGGTTAATCAGGAAATAAAGGGCCTTAAACACTGCAACAGAGCAGGTCGGGAAATTCCTTCCCTTCCGATTACCAGAATGGTATCGTCGCCCGCTATAGTGCCTATAATTTCAAATGCGTTAAGACCATCAATTCTGTATGCAAAACTGCTTGCAAAACCGGGCAAGGTTTTGATGACCGCCATATTGGAATTGAATTCAATAGATATGAACCCTGTAGATGTAGTGCTCGGTGTGGTGATTGAATCGGATACAACTTTGTTTTCAGGCAAGACATACACCATTCCCTTTTCAGGATCTGCCATTTTTCCTGCTTTCAGTAGCTTAAGATCGCGCGAGAGAGTTGCCTGGGTATAGTCGAACCCTCTGGTATTTAATATAGCCAAAAGCTCATCCTGGCTGCCTATTTTTTGGTCTTGAATGATCTTTCGAATCTCCAGTAATCTTTGGGCTTTGTTCATTTGTGTATATTTATGCATTGCAATTGCAAATTTATGCATTTTTTCGATACAAACAAATTAATTGGATAATAAAGCAAAAAACCTACAGAAGGAATGCTTAGGAGAGATTAGAAATCAATACACTGTTCAAATGAAAAGATAAAAGTCCCCAAAAAAAACGCCGACACTGATAAAGTGCCGACGATTATAGGTTAACGAAATACTATGATAAGATTGAGCTGAAGGATACTCTTCAGTGGAAAATAATGATCAAATTATGCAATAAATTAGAGTTTCACAGCTACTCCAATGGTTAACCAAGATATACCATAGCCCAGTTCACCCATAACGGCAATATTCTCACTAAAATAATATCTTGCGCCAAAGAAATAAGAAAATGCCAGCCCACTTCCTGATGCAGACACTTCATTACCCTGAAAATCACCAAATTCTGAAGCAATACTAATTCGTGGACCGACAAGTAAACCGGTATAGGTATCAAGATTTTCAACCAATGGGTAATGTAAGACACCTCTTGCTCCCAGGATAAGTTCGGTATAATTCCATCCATAATTATATCCGAATCCGGTGTATTCATATTTGTAGGTACTAAATCCTACATAACCTCCCACTCCAACACTAAGGTTTTCAACGTCCAGGAAATTGTCAACCATACCCATTTCAAGAGAAGCTGAAATAGGAGGAATACCTGTACTGTAATAAGTTCCAATGTTATAGGTCCGGCCAAGACCAATACCCAGGTTTAATACTCTATCTCCTTTATGAAACAAAGACTCCTGCGCATGTGTAGTTGCAAACGAAATTGCACATACAAATAATGCTAATACAATTTTTTTCATATTTCCAAAATTAAATCAGGTTAATAATAAATATATTATTATGAAATAAGGCTTTAAAGTTATAAACAATATTTGTAATCAAGGCATCAAAATCTAATAATCTTATAAATAAATTAAGAATAGTATGGTGAAAACAACATGACTATTCTTAGTTAATTTAACATTACATCCAGGATCTCACGGTAAGAAGCTAACGATTTGACCGATGCAGGGTTTCATTTTCGAATTAAACTTCTCGCAATGACGATTTTCTGTATTTCAGAGGTCCCTTCATAAATCTGTGTCAATTTTGCATCACGCATCAGGCGCTCCACGCGGTATTCTTTGATGTATCCATACCCCCCGTGAATCTGGACTGCTTCCGTGGTAATTTCCATAGCCACATCAGCACAATACTGTTTAGCCATGGAACCGGCTATACCAAAGGGCTTACCCTTATCTTTGAGCCAGGCTGCTTTACGGTAAAGATTTCGGGCATTTTCGAGTTTCACGGCCATATCGGCAAGCTTAAAGGCGATAGCCTGGTGATTAATGATTTCGGTATTAAAGGTTTTTCGTTTGTTTGCATAGTTAAGGGCCAACTCAAAAGCTCCTGCAGCAATCCCTGTTGCCTGGGCAGCAATACCAATTCTGCCACTTTCAAGAGCTTTCATGGCAATATAGAACCCTTTGCCATGTTCACCAAGGAGATTTTCTTTTGGCACCTTCACATCCTTAAAAAACACGGAATGGGTATCTGAGCTACGCATTCCCATTTTGTTTTCATTAGCCCCCAATTTGATGCCTTCACTATTCTTTTCTACAATAAAGGCGTTGATTCCTTTTGCACCCTGAGATGGATTGCTTTGTGCAATAACAATATAAATTGAGGCTATATTGGCATTGGTAATCCATTTCTTGGTTCCATTGATCAGATAGTGATCTCCTTTGCTAATGGCGGTGGTGGATTGAGCAGCCGCATCACTGCTGGCTTCTGGTTCAGAGAGCAGAAAAGCACCAATCTGTTTTCCGCTTACCAGGCCGGGTAGATACTTCTTCTTTTGTTCTTCAGGGGCGAAATTTGTAATAGCCCAGTTAACCAGCGAATTGCAAACCGAGAGCACCACAGAAACGGCAGGATCAATTTTTGATATCTCTTCAATACATAACGTAAAGGATAAGGAATCCAGCCCCTTGCCCCCATATCCGGGATCGGCCATAATGCCAAAAAAACCCAGTTCCCCGAGTTTTTTGAAATGATCTGTATTAAATATACCCTCTTCGTCTCTTTGCACTACGTCCGGAAGAAGCTCTTTTTGGGCAAATTCCCTGGCTACTCGCTGAATTAATTGTTGTGTGTCTGTAAGAGTAAAGTTCATAAGAGTTGGCTTTGATACAACATTCATCTTTAAAAAAGAAGTCAGACGGAATGCCTGATAGCTTTCGGGGTCTGTTATCAACCCGGTAAAATGACATTTTATCTAACTATATTCAAAGATAAAAGAATTATTTTCCCAAACAATAGAAATATATTGCATTTAAAGAATAATAACTTTTTAGTCACACCTTGCCGCAAAGAATAGCCCCGTATAAAATAAGATTTTACAGCTGTTACAGTAGAACTCTAATTCCAGACGTTTATATGTCCTCAAGATGGTAAGTCTCCTTTTTTCTTACAATCTCCAACTTATCTTTCATTCACTTTTTATTTCCGGAAAGATTTCGGGTTGATATTCACCTCTCCTTTCTTCAGATTCAAGCCGTTATCAAATAAGAGCTTTTAACAAAATCCATTCGAATTATAGCCTATTCCATCAATAAGATTAGGGGAACGTAACAAAAGATTTAAATTAATGGCTATCCGCTTATAATCTCAGTTTATTTTTCACAAAATCCGCTATTTCATTCATTGCCTGAGTGGCTTCTGGAAATAAAGGCGTAAGCAAGGGATAGCAATGCAACATCCCCTTTCCTGAACGAAAAGAGATTTCTACACCTGACTGTTTGGCTTTTTTGTAAAACGAATATCCATCATCGTACAATTCATCGTCTTCTGCTGAATTGATCAAAAGAGGAGGTAAATGAGAC
>JBEPXC010000263.1:0-5307 GCA_041642035.1 Sphingobacteriia bacterium | reverse complement strand
TAATGGTAAACGCCTCTTCGTACCATAAGCCACCCTGATCGGTGGTGCGTACCCTGATGGTGTAGCTGTTCTTTGCTTCAAAATCGGGACTATCGGTGATGCGCAGGCTGGTCTCACTGATGTTAAAGGAAGCATTATCGGTGCTGCCTGTTCCGGAAACCAGGGTA
Organism: Sphingobacteriia bacterium; assembly: GCA_041642035.1. Classification (GTDB taxonomy): domain Bacteria; phylum Bacteroidota; class Bacteroidia; order Bacteroidales; family UBA7960; genus SKVR01. Next base: position 5,140 of record JBEPXC010000263.1, on the reverse strand, counting down.
TAGGTGAAGGTAACTTCTGTATCGGGGTCGGTGGTGCTTAGGTTACCTACGGTGGTATTGGCTGCCACGTTCTCGTTGACGGATGTTGCCGAAAGGGAGATAGCGGTGGGTGCCTCATTTACATCATTTATCGTAATGATAAATGCCTCCTCGTACCATAAGCCTCCCTGGTCGGTGGTGCGTACCCTGATGGTGTAACTGCTCTTTGCCTCAAAATCGGGACTATCGGTGATGCGCAAATCAGCTACATCAATAGTAAACGATGCATTATCGGTGCTGCCTGTACCCTCAACAAGCGTATAGGTGAAGGTATTATCCGCATCGGGGTCGGTGGTGCTTAGGCTGCCCACGGTGGTATTGGCTGCCACATTCTCGTTGACGGATGTTGCGGAGAGGGAGATAGCGGTGGGTGCTTGGTTTTGAGCATTCAGGATCAGGGGTGAAAGCCCTATGGCAAGGAGTAAGAATGCAAATCGGAAAGATTTTGATAGTGGGGAGGCTTTTTTTTTCATTAGTGTATTAACTAAATTTAGCAAAATCATTTTATCCCGGGAGGGGGATAGCTTTTATTTGGGAAATCAAATGTAATTATTTTAACGTATAGGTCCATGTTTTTTTGCTGTTAAAACTTTACTTCTATAAAAAAAGGATTAGACCAAGCCTTCTAATCCAAAAGATCTCGCAGCGCTTATTCCTATATACGATTGTTGGACATCCCCTCCGGTCAGCCTGTCCCGTTTTTTTAAGGGAATCAAACTTGCATGAGCACTGAGCACTCAAAAGGAAATGAAAATGCTACTTCATGCAAGTTCCATCATACCAATTACTTAAACAAATTATTTTCTGATGAAAAGACCTCCCTTTCCTGTAACTCCCTATTTGCTTCCCGTTCGGGTCTTCTTCCATCTTCCTTCTTCGAGCTTCCAGCTTCCAGCTCATTCAAATGCATAAGCAAACCCATCAGCTATCACCGAAAAAACCCCGCCGTATTTTCCGCAGCCTCATCAACAGTGCGAAACTCCATACCTAGATCGTTTTTGATCTTTTCGTTGGAAAAGCGATAGTTGCTATTGGCGCTCTTGGCGGTTTCTCTTGTGATGAGCGGGTTGCTGCCGGTAATCAAGCTACGTACCTTCTCCAATCGCCAGGCCACTTCGCTGAGGCCTTTGCCGGCCTTGAAAAAGGGTGGTTTTACCCCAGCATGGCGGGCGAAGATGGCGAAAAGCTCGCGGTAGCTCATATTCTCGCTGTTGACAATATATCGTTCGTTAACCACCTCCCTATCCATGAGTAGGTGCATGGCTTTGGCCACATCACGCACATCAACGAATCCCGTTTCACCGCTGCTGTAGAAACGCAGGCCGTTCTTCACGGTGGTGAACAAACGGGCGCTGGAACGGTTGGGGTCGCCGGGGCCTATAATCACCGAGGGGTTGACGATGACCACGTCCAGTCCCTCTTCCGAACCACGCCACACCTCGCGCTCTGCACCAAACTTGCTGATGGAGTAATAGGAATTCTTCCGTGAGGTTTTCCAGATCAACGATTCATCAACCCAGGTGCCTTTATCGGGACGACCTACAGCGGCAATACTGCTGCAGTGGCAAAGCTTGTCAACGCCTTCATGCAGGCATGCATTAACCAGGTTAGCCGTCCCATCGATGTTTATCTTCAGCATATTGGGACGTTCGGAAGGAACAAAAGACACCACGGCAGCGCAATGATATACTTGTTTGACTCCCTTTAGAGCATCCTGAAGGCTGAGGATATCGGCAACATCTCCGTCCATCCATTCGATCAGGTTCAACAGCTGTCTATACTCCTGTGGGTTGTACCACCGGAAAATCTTTTCCAGCATATCCATATTGCTCTCTTTTCGGCGCAGGGCGCGTACTTTTTTTCCTGATGCCGTTAGCTCATACAGTAGGTGAGAACCCACCAGGCCTGTTCCTCCAGTCAATAATATCATTGTTTCAGCTCGTTTTTATTGTTGTGTTCTCCATTAAATGTCATAAAAATCACCTATTTTTGCCCCTGGCATATTTGCAGGGATTATGCAATTTTTGCTGTAAAAAATCAGCCTTTGTCAAAGGTATTTGAAATGTATAACACACTTTACATTCTCTTGTTAAAAGGTATTAATTTTATCGCGGGTAGCTTCAACAATACAACAGAATCAACAATCTAAATACAATTAAACAATTCAACAATAACAACAATCTAACGATTCAACAAATCCACGATCAATGATTAAACGATGAGCCTACTCCGAATATTAAAAGACCCCCCAACCCCCTGGAAGGGGGAGCTCGCAACCCATAGACATTGTGCGAGATTTTGGGCGGGTTCAACTTTAAACGATTAAACGAATCAACGATTAAACACAATCAACAACTCAGCAATCCAACAATAACAACAATAAAGCAATAATATGAATTTTGTAGAAGAATTGCAATGGAGAGGCATGATACACGACATGATGCCCGGCACCGAAGACCAACTGGCCAAAGAGATGACCACCGCTTACGTAGGCATAGACCCTACCGCCGACTCACTACATATTGGTCACCTGGTATCGATCATGATGCTTAAGCATCTGCAGATAGCCGGGCATAAGCCCCTTGCTCTGGTAGGCGGTGCCACGGGTATGATTGGCGACCCCAGCGGGAAAAGCCAGGAGAGAAATATGTTGTCGGAGGAAGAGCTGAACCATAATGTCGATTGCATTAAGACACAGTTAAAGAAATTTCTCGATTTTGAATCAGGCAATAACCGGGCGGAGATGGTAAACAACTACGATTGGATGAAGGACTTTTCCTTCCTGGGCTTCCTGCGCGAAGTGGGCAAGCACCTGACCGTAAACTATATGATGGCCAAAGATTCGGTGAAAAAACGCCTCTCGGGAGAAGCCCGCGAAGGATTGTCTTTTACCGAGTTTACTTACCAACTGGTGCAGGGATATGACTTCCTGTTTCTTTACCAGACCAAAGACTGTAAGATACAAATGGGTGGTTCCGATCAGTGGGGAAATATCACCACCGGAACCGAACTGATCCGTAGGAAAACAGGCGGGGAAGCCTTTGCCCTTACCTGTCCGCTGATCACCAAAGCAGATGGGGGTAAATTTGGCAAGACAGAAAAAGGAAATATCTGGCTCGACCCACAATATACCTCCCCCTATCAGTTTTACCAGTTCTGGCTCAATTGTTCCGATACCGATGCAGAAAAGTATATCAAGATATTTACCTTGTTTTCAAAGGATGAGGTCGACAGACTTATCAATGAACATCGCGAACAACCACATCTCAGATTATTACAGAAGGAACTTGCCAAAGACATTACCATTCGCGTGCATGGCGAAAAGGAATACGACACTGCAGTGGAGGCTTCGGAAATTCTCTTCGGAAAGGGCACTACGGATACCCTGAAGAAACTCCCCGAGAATGTGTTGCTCGATGTCTTTGATGGTGTGCCTATGTTTACCGTTTCAAGAGCCGGGCTGGAGAAGGGCATAAATATAGTAGATTTCCTGGGTGGGGATCTACAGATTCTCAAATCAAAAGGTGAAGCCCGCAGGGCAGTTAAAGAAGGTGGAATAAGCATCAATAAGAACAAAGTAGCGGAGGATTTTGTTGTTAATACGATGTCGCTGCTAAACGATAAATATGTCCTGGCGCAAAGAGGAAAGAAAAATTTCTTCCTGATAAAAGCCGATCAATAGAGTGGGTCTGCGACAGGCCCATGGATGAATACTTAAAGCAGGCAATACATGACAGCGAATCGTAAATCTTATTCAAGCATTGCTCTGGCATTTGTATGGTTGATTCTGATGCCATCCTGCGGTTTTAAGCCTTCACCACAATTCGCCGGGGGTAAACATATTGCCGGGCTGGCGAGTCTTATTGAGCTGCAGGAGGGTGAAACACAGGTGGTGCTCAACGACTATTTTCGCAGCGACGCGCTGGCCCATATAGACTCAGTGTCTGCCCATATATCTCTGAGGGCAAAACTCTCTGCCGATCATTCCATCTTGTATTTACGTCAACGCAACCTTTATGTGCCCCAGATCACCGAGGTAAAGATCTGGCTCGACGGGGTGCCTTATAGTTTGATGACCCGTCGTCCGGTTAAGAATGATCATACCTTTACCTTTAATCCTGGGGAGAAAAAATTCCGGGAGGTGGCCGTGAGGGGCGATATGACCGGGTGGGATGATTTACCTATGGGGCTCGTTGATGGCGTATGGCAGCTTAGCCTGCCCATCGAGCCGGGTCGCTATCAGTATGTCATGGTAACCGACGGAAGGCAAACCATTGATCCGTTAAATGACAAGTTGCTGACAGATGAAGCGGGTGGATTTCACTCCCTTTTAGAAGTAGGCAGTATTGATCATTCACAAAATCCCAGGGTTTTTGCCCGGGAATATCAAAAGGGAGTTATTGAGCTCGAGCTTGTTAACGATTATGAAGAGATATTTGTGCTGTGGGAAAACTTTCGCCTTCCTCAGCAGAATATGGAGTTGCAGGACAACAGATTACGTGTAACCATACCGGGCGATGCGTATGAGAAAAAACGGAGCTTTATCAGGGTCTTGTTGTCGGGAGAACAATGCCGGGGAAACGATCTTCTTATCCCCCTGCAGCATGGCATTCCCCTTACCAACCATCGTTCACTCACCCGGCAGGATCGCGAAGCGACCATCATGTATTTCCTTATGGTCGACCGCTTCTTTAACGGCAACACGCTGCGGGATGACCCCATTATGGATGAAGAGGTGGCTCCACGGGCTAATTTCCATGGGGGAGATCTGGATGGAGTATTACAGAAGCTGAAAGAAGGATACTTTGAAGAGCTGGGCGTGAATGCCGTATGGTTTTCTCCTATAACTCAGAATCCGCTGGAGGCTTACGTGGAATTTCCCGAGCCCCGCAGAAAATATACCGGTTACCATGGTTACTGGCCCGTTACCCTTACCACCATCGATCATCGCTTTGGTGATGATCAGGTGCTGGAAGAGTTGGTCCGCAGCGCCCATAAGAGAAACATCAGTGTCCTGCTTGATTTCGTATCCAATCATGTGCATGAGAATAACCCTCTATTTATTCAGAATCCCCATTGGGCCACCACCCTGGAGTTGCCC
>JBEPXC010000262.1:0-5314 GCA_041642035.1 Sphingobacteriia bacterium | reverse complement strand
GATAGGTAAAATATCCCGGCAGAGGCAAAGGAAGCAGGATGTCGGCAAAAAGAGTAGGCTGGTCCATAGAAATACGCTATTTTTTTGTGAGGTTAAAGTTAAGGTCTTAGCATTAATTATAGGGTGATTTGGTGGGATTTTTTTATGATTATGCAGGTGATGTGATACTTGCGACAGAGAATGAGCTGAAAGGTGCAAGGTGAAAGCAAGAAAAGGCTCGAAGCTGGAAGCTCGAAGCTGGAAGCAAGAGGAGCTGAAAGTAAGAAAGGGCGCTGGGGTTCAAGACGATGGAAAGTCCTGCGGACGTTTCCATGTCTTGAAAATAATTCAATGGTTTAATTTACCATCCCGCTGAAATTACAATAATAAATATATATTTGCAATTATAAATTATAACATATTACTTTCAACCTGTAAACTCTGTTGAAAGCAAGGGGAATTTTAACGGGATTGAAGTTAAAACCACTAATAATCTTATTTGAATAATCTTAAAAAGTGACCATGAAAAAAGCCATTCAAACAGCCCTTGCGTGCCTTATCTTTTGGGGATGTACTAATAATTCAAAGTCAGCTTCTGACTTAAGTGCAAATAACTTTACACAGAGGTTTTCTATCAAAAATTGCATGATTCCATTGGATTCTTTGACATTAAATATATACGAAAGAGGAATTACGACTTTTCATTCTGACTCGGCCTGCTATTTTGCAGCTTACAACAGATACACACACTCAATCGACTGGTTTGATATGGCAAACGAAACCATTTACCATAGGACAGTATTGGATAAAATAGGCCCCAATGAAATAACAGAACAAGTAGAAGGAATTTATATCCACACATTTGACACCATATTTTTGAATGATCGCATCTATCTTTATATGATCAATAAAGATGGTGAGGTGAAGCATAAAATACAGAATTATTTCGAAACAGAAATGGGTCCAGCTTACATGGTAAACAAAATGACTTCAGCTCTTCAATTCCTTCCTTCAAAAAACAGCCTTATAAGCGAAGCTCTTATTCCCGGAAAACAAGAAGTGTTTTTTTTAGAGTTGGACTTAATGAATGAAACCCATTATTTACATCAGGTAAAAATCTCGGATTGTTATACCTTGTTAAATGGCCAAAGAAACTTTATAAATGTTTCCTTTAAAGGAGATAGCATCATCTACAATAGTTCATGCTCATCTGAAATCTTTGTTTATGACTTTGGAAATAAACAAACTTCGATTTTTGATGGTGAAAGTTCTTTAAGTAGAAATAGTATTCCACACATCAATACTGATAATCCAGAGGCATTATGGAGGCATATAATTGAAAATCCAAGATTTTTTGGTGTAATCCATTCGCCTGCTGATGATCTCTATTACAGGTTACATTGGAAGGAGGCTGTTTTCCAATCCGATCAAGATCCCAATACAATCGCGTATGATAAACCAGTCGTCTTATCGGTTTTTTCTGAAGATTTTCAAGTGCTGTTTGAAACAATACTTCCCGGGCATCAATACCTGGTAGACTTCTTATTGCCTGCACCACAAGGAGTTGTTGTTAATGCCAACAATCCAGAAAACAGCACCTACGATATAAATAAAAATCAATTACATATTCTTAAGTTTGAAAATTTACCTCCTTATAAAAAATAATCTCTAATATCGCCAGACAAGTCATCAGGAACTTTCAACCTTTGACGTGAGTGAACTATGAGCTCCACCCGGGAGCCTGCTTTTTGTATGTACAGAAAAAACATCTACCCTGCAATTTAAGTCATGATCCTATTGGGAGAATTGATACAGTTCTGCCTGACCGGGTATTACTACGTTATTAATTCATACCATCACCTGACCAAGTCCGTACTTAAACCGTATTTAAACCGTAATTTTACGGTTTAAATACGGCTTAAGTACGGACTTGGTACGATACTGATCCGGCTTTCAGCTCCTCTTTCTTCCAGCTTCCAGCTTTCAGCTTCGAGCTTTAATAAAAAAAGTTGGCACAAAAAAAAGAGACTGCCTCTGATTTTGAGACAGCCTCCTTTTACAATTATGAAAGGGAACAATTATTTAGTCACCAAGGCAGATGCCTACTCCTCTGGCTGTTTTCACAAGGTCGGAGGCGGGATCTACAAAATTATAATGAGCTATGGCTTCAAGAAAAGGAACAGAAACGATGTTGGGATGACGATAGGCCACCATTTCACCGAATTTGCCTTCGAGAATCATTTCAAATGCTTTAACCCCAAACTGCGTTGCCAGCACCCGGTCATAGGCAATGGGAGTACCTCCACGTTGCAGGTGACCCAATACGGTTTCGCGCATATCGGTTTCCATGCCACCATCTTTGAGTTCTTTCATCAACTTGGTGGCCACACCACCTAACCGCACATTTTTATATCCGGTCTCGGTGCTTTCTTCGTAATACATCTGACCATCCCTTGGCTTGGCCCCCTCAGCAACCACGATGATGGCAAATCCTCTGCCCTTGTCGAAGCGCTGGTAAATACGTTCTACTACTTTAGGTATATCATAGGGAATCTCAGGAATGAGGCAAACATGAGCACCACCGGCCACGGCAGCGTGCAAGGCAATCCAGCCTGCATAACGTCCCATCACTTCCAGGATAAGCACCCTGTTGTGACTGTCGGCAGTAGTAACCAATTTATCCACCGCCGTGGTAGCCTCCTGAACGGCGGTTTGGAAACCGAAGGTAAAATCGGTAGCAGAAAGGTCGTTATCGATGGTTTTAGGAACCCCGATAATGTTTAATCCTTTCTGATATAAGCGCTGAGAGATATCCTGCGAACCGTCGCCTCCAATGTTGATTACAGCATCAACACCAAGATATTGCAGTCTGCGCAGCATTTCGTCGGAGCGGTCGGCACTTCCCCATGAACCGTCGTTATTTTTTATGGGCCAGGCAAAGGGGCCTCCTTTATTGGTTGTTCCTATGATTGTACCTCCACGAATGTGAATTCCACCTACTTTTTTATCGTCCAACACAACGATTTCGTTGGGTTCATTTAATATGCCATCAAATGCGTTGATACTTCCAATCACTTCCCAATTCTTCTCCTGTGAAGCTCTCAGGGTGATGGCCCTGATCACTGCATTGAGACCGGGGCAATCGCCGCCACCGGTAGCTACTAATACTCTTTTTTTCATTTCTTTTCTGTATTAAACTCAACAAAAAAGCAAAATTTTAACCTGCAATTGCCGGTAAGATTTTGCCTGATTTACTTTATTAACAATATGTATTCCTCAACATCAATTTCTTTGGGGGGCTCGGACTTAGAAAACTGAAAACCGGTAAAAATCCTGGAGGAGGGGAGTTCTTTTTCCTTCTTGTCCTGAAACAAAAAAGGAAAAAGGATAATTTGCCGTGAAGGCATTTATGGCAGAAGGGAAAAATCAATACCTAAATAAAGAACCATCTCAACTGACACACGTAATGCAATCATTACGGCAAATCTCCTTTTTTTCCTAAGTTCGCGTGTTTCACAACAAGCGTATCACCCTTAAATCCGGGACCAATTCTAGCTGTCATTAGAACTTGATCCCTTGGATAAAAACAACACATTTTTACCCAATTTATCAAAACACTTGCAAAGGTAAAAATTATTTACTCATCATCACCAAAAAGTGATGTTAAATTTACATTATCTGTCGTTTTTTTTATGAATCTTCTTCGTACCGCTGTATAGCTGATATCCCAGGAACCTGCATTCGATGGGTCCGTTGAAAACCATTTGTTGTGAAGTATGTCTCAAGCCTATCTGATGCGTCAGGGCTTTATCGGGGCTGATGATCCAGGCTTCAAAACCGGTATAATTATGTTTTAGGGTGGTGCCCATGTTCTGGTAATACTCTTTTATATTTTCACTCTGAAGCCTTACGCCATAGGGAGGATTAATGATTAAGACGCCTTTGTCATGATTGGGCTTTGAGGTGAAGAAATCCTTCTTTTCGAGCTTCACCCTACCCAACAAACCTGCTTCCATCAGGTTTTGCCTGGTGGCATCCATACTGATGTTGCTGATGTCGGAGGCCAGGATTTCGGGGGCGGTTTTCAATTCGCCCGCGCGTGCCTCTTCTCTAAGGTTTTCCCATTGTTCGGGATTGTACCCTTGCCAGTGCTGGAAAGAAAAATTGCGCCTAAAAATGGAGGGTGCCATATTCATGGCCATCATACCGGCCTCAATACTAAAGGTACCGCTACCACACATGGGATCATAAAAGGGTTGTTCTCTATCCCAGCCTGTAAGCATTACCAAACCTGCTCCCAAAACTTCATTTAAGGGTGCGGAAACATTTTTCCTTCTGTACCCTCTCTTAAATAAGGGAGCACCACTGCTGTCAAGGGAAACCGAGCAGCGGTTTTGGTTGATGTAGATGTTGATTTTAATCTGGGGATCATCAATATCGACACTGGGTCTTTTCCCGGTTTTTTCCTTAAAATAATCGGCTACGGCATCTTTGGTCCGTTGGGCCAGAAAATGCGTGTTGGTAAATTCGGATTTAAAAGCCAGGGCATTGATGGCGATGGTTTTATCTACGGTAAAAATATCATCCCACCGATATTCCCTGAGTATATCATAGTATTCCTGCTGCCCTTCGAAGGAGAATTCGAAGAGGGGCTTGAGGATACTCATAGCGGTGCGACTCCAAAGATTGGCTTTGTACATGACCAATTCATCTCCTTCAAATGAAACCGCTCTTTTTTGGGGTTGCACATTCTCTGCACCCAGATTTTTTAATTCTGTTGTCAGAATATTCTCAAGCCCGGCCAGGGTTTTGGCAATCATGACTGTTTTTTCTTTTTCCAAAACTGATGTTTTATATAACGTGATGATTATTGAATTTTACCGTTGATAATAACTGTTTCTACCTTATTGCTTCCATAGGCATAGGGTATGAAGGAATAGGTTGGAATCCGGTGGGTAACAAAAAGGTTGGCCTTTTTTCCAACCGCAATGCTACCCATCTCATGTTGAAGATCCATAGCATAAGCGCCATTGAGGGTTGCGGCATTAAGTACTTCTTCCGGAAGCATTTTCATCTTGATACAACCCAGAGACATCACCAGTTGCATATTACCAGAGGGAGATGAACCCGGATTATAATCGCTTGCCAGGGCAATCGGCAAACCGGAATCGATCATTTTTCGTGCAGGAGGATATTCCATCTCAAGGAATAAGGCTGCACCGGGCAATAGGCAGGGCATAGTGTCGGATTGAAGCAGGGCCTGTATTTCATCATCGCCTGTAAACTCTAAATGGTCAACAGACAAGGCATTATACTTCACACCCACCTGAATACC
>JBEPXC010000261.1:0-5334 GCA_041642035.1 Sphingobacteriia bacterium | reverse complement strand
ATGAGGAATACCTCGCAGATGTGGAGACCAGTGTGCATAATGGTGTTTTGCACCTTGACTTTAAAGGTACAGGCCGCAATGTTAAAGCCAGTGCAGTGATTACCATGCCTGAGCTAAAAGCGCTTAAATTGAGCGGAGCAGCATCTCTTACCAGCGAAGGTGAATTTGAAACCCCCGAAATGAAAATTGATCTCTCGGGTGCCAGCTCAGCCAAATTGACTGTACGTACCTCTTCTCTCGAATCTAAAATTTCAGGCGCTGCAAACCTGAGATTGTCCGGTCAGGCCGATGCGCATAATACTACTGTAAGCGGTGCTGCCCAGCTCAAAGCTTCAGGTTTGAATACCAATTCCACCAGGGTTAAAGCCAGCGGTGCCTCTTATGCCAGGGTGAGTGCCGAAGATTTTCTTGATGCCAATGCCAGCGGAACTTCTAAGGTTTCCTATGATAACGAACCTGAAGCAACAGAAATAAAAACTTCAGGAATGGGTTCCATCAATGGTACACAGGCTCACATGGTTACTGAAAATGGCGACACTACCAGAATAAAAATTGGCAACAGAGATCTTATCGTTATTGACAGCAACAGTGGAGAACAGGTTAAGATTGAAAGCAATAACCGTAATTCCTTCAAAAGTAACTGGTCCGGTTTCGAAATGGGTATCAATGGTTATATGGCCCCCGATTATAATCTTAACCTTGGCTCGGATGCCGAAATGATAGACCTACGCTATGAGAAATCTTTTGTTTACAATCTGAACCTGTTTCAGCAAAACCTACAGATCGTTCGAAACCATCTGGCATTGTATACCGGTGTTGGGGTAGGTTTTAACAATTATAGGTTCGACAACCAGACCCGGGTACTTAAAGATAGCGAAGGTGTTTACTTTATGGAAGATACCATTAATAAAATTGTAAGAAACAAGATTCACCTTACCTACATCTATGTTCCTTTGATGCTTGAATTTCAAACCGCAGGCAACAGACAATCCGAGAAATTTCATATAGCAGGTGGTGTGATAGTCGGCGCCAGGGTTAGAACCAATACCAAATACATTTACGACGACAATGGCAAAAAACGTAAAGAAAGACAATATGATGATTTTGCCATTGCTCCCTTCAAATTTGATCTGTCAGGACGCCTTGGCTGGGGACGTGTAAATGTTTTTGCTACTTATTCTCTCAATACTCTCTTTAAGGAAGGAAAAGGTCCTGAACTATATCCTTTTACTGTGGGATTACGACTGATAAACTTTTAAACCCGATACCATCGGTATACCAGGGGGGCTTCGGGCCCCTTTTTTTTTGTCCATAGGATTTTGCTCTCTACCTCCTATTGCCGGCCATAGTCTGCTTTAAAGCATAAATTTACCTTTACTTACCGGATTAGATCAAATTATATTCAATAATTTAAGAATACACCGCTAAACTTATTGAGTGACAGAATGTTCTTTTTGAATAGGCATTAAAGCTTTAAAATATGAGGATATGTCCCAAAATAACAGTTTTGGGACTAAAACTAGGTTGATAGGAGGCAGATTGTTTTACGAAAAACCTGAAATTATGAAAGCAGATGAAAAGAATGAAAATAAGCCAGTATACGGTCATGATGCAAATAAGCCCAGGCAAATCCCTGCAAAGGGATGGAAGCAGATCTTATTAAGGGTAAAAGATGCGATTGCAAACGATCATATTCCTATCATTTCAGCGGGTGTAGCCTTTTACCTTTTTCTAGCCCTTTTCCCTGCCATTGCAGCCTTATTGTCCATATATGGGCTTGTGATGGATCCGCAGCAGGTTCAGGATCAGATGAGTCAGTTGACGGCCATACTTCCCCAGCAGGGGCAGCAATTCCTAAGCAGTATACTAGAAAGTGTTGCTGAAAAATCAAATCAATCTCTCGGTTGGGGTGTTGCCTTGAGTATTTTATTTAGCCTGTGGAGTGCCAACAAGGGTACCAAGGCTATATTCGAAGGCACAAGCATCGCATACAATGAAGAAAACACCCGCTCTTTTATTAAAGCAAATGCCTTGTCGCTTTTGTTTACATTATCTGCCATCGTGTTGTTTATCATCTCCTTAAGCCTTATTGTGGCTTTTCCCGCATTAATGGGTAGGCTTGGTTTGCCAGATTTAATAATCACCCTGATCGAATATGTTAGATGGTTAATACTTGGGCTTCTGGTGGTTTTTGCCATTGCTGCTGTATATAAGTTTGGCTCTGTTAGAAACCGGCCTAAATTCAGATGGGTCAATTGGGGGGCTATAATTGCCACCCTATTGTGGCTTATAGCCTCATGGTTGTTCTCTTTTTATGTAAAAAACTTCGGGAACTTTGACGAAACCTATGGCGCAGTAGCAGCCGTTATCATTATGATGCTATGGTTTTTCATGACCTCTTTCGTGATCTTGATTGGTGCCGAAATCAATGCCGAAATGGAACATCAGACCAGCAAAGACACCACCGTAGGCGATCCAGAGCCTATGGGAAGCAGAGATGCCCATTATGCGGATCGCGTGAGTGGAGGTAAGACAAAGAAATAGTTATCGGCAGATTAGATACCCCTAAGAGCATATCTTTTTATTGAATGAACCACCCTCTGAACTTCACTTCAGCCACTAATTGCGATCAAGGCGCTTATTGAACCTCGCGAACTCAGCAACGCATTTATCTCCGTGTTTACTTCCTTTAAGGTTTCATTACATCAGCATGTAAGGCTGCTGCAGTCTTTCTCTTGTGGTTTCATTTTCACTAAAAGCTTCTAAATAAGTTAAAAGAGAATGAAAACCTCTTACTTCATCTAAACTTCATTTTCCAGGGTCTACTTTTATCAAAAAATTAACCTAATAAGAAAGGTGGAGTCAGAGACCACTAAAAAAACGGCGTCACTTAATTTGTTTATTATGATAAAAAAGACAACAATGCATAAGTGGGTATTATATGGGTCAATTGTATTGTTTGGAATGATACCATATAATAGTCGGTCACAATCGCTGAAGCGGCAGGGCATTTCAAGCTATGGTGCTGCAAGTCATGAGGGCATCGACCTTATGGTAAGCTCTACCGCTGGGCAAAGCTACAATTCCACGGGATTCACCAACAGCGAAATATCTCTTTTATCCGGCTTCCAACAATCCACTACATTTTCTGTAGAAGAGGTAATTAACCCCGAACCATTGCGGACGCTCAACCTGACTGCTTTCCCTAATCCGGCCACCTATTCTCTTAACCTGCACAGTAGCCAAGAGATATCCTCATCAATTATCAGAGTAATCGATACCAACGGACGCGAAGTTTTTTATGACAAAGTATCTGCTCTCAACACCTACAGCATCGATTGTTCAAGCTGGAACAATGGTATTTATTTTATCACCATTAGTGATGATACCGATAATTTCAAAACGCTAAAATTAATAATCTCAAAATAATACGCTATGAAAAAATCACTACAAACACTGTTTATAGCATGCTTGATTTTAATATCAGTAAAGGTAAATGCACAATCAGGTATTTTTATTGAAGCATCGCAACTGTATACCACCTTTAATTTTCTCGACAGCCAGGGCAATAATCTCAGCAGTGAATACACGGGTCGATATACTGGAACCTACGGCTTTGGGTATAGCTACACAACCGACTTTGGATTATTATTCCGCACGGGAATAGGGATGAGAAATGCCGGTGCCAGGCTTGTATACGACGACATGAGTTATTCGTGGGATATACAATATGCACAGGCAAAACTTGGTTTGGGCTACTCCTATTTTATCGGCAAGGTTAATCCATATTTGATGGCATACGGGTATTATGGCCACATGCTGACCGGAACCCAGCTATTGAATAATGAGCATTTTGATATGCTCAGATCAGAATTACTCACTGAGATGGATTTCGGGTTGATCGTTTCTCCCGGAGTGGAGATCGTAATTACCGAGAACCTTTCCAGCTTTATTGAACTGAAGTACCTTCATGGATTTCATAACATGGAAACCATCGAAAGTAAAACCACAAACAACAGAGCCTATGGCCTGAGTTTCGGCATGTCAATTTTGTTTTAATCAAATACCACTGTAACAATTAAAAAACTTAAGATATGAAGAATTTATATATAATACTGGCAGCGTTATTGACAACAATGACCTTTTATGCTTCCTCTCAGAATATTGGAGATTTAAACGGGATTTATTATCAGGCAGTTGCCATTGATGAAAACGGGAAAGAGATTGTGGGGAAAGATGTAGAGGGCAAACCCCTGTATAATAAAACCATTGGTGTAAGGTTTACCATTACCAGCGGACTCAATGGCCCCGTGCAATGGGAAGAGACCCATACAACCAATACAGACAAATACGGACTCTTTACATTGACTATTGGTCAGGGACAACCCTCAGGTAATGCTGCGTATAACCACATGCTTGATATTCCATGGATAGATGCCAATCAGTTTCTTAAGGTAGAAATTTCTACCAAAAACGATGGCAACTACAAAATGGTGAGCAATCATCAGTTTATGGCTGCACCCTACTCCTTCTATACGGATGATATAGCTGATGATGCAATTACTACTGCAAAAATACTTGACTTTGCTATCTTAAACGAAGATGTATCTACCGGTGCTGTTGACTCAAGAACCATTCTTGATGAAACTGTTCTCAATGAAGATGTGGCAACCGGTTCTATCGACTCAAGAACTATTCTTGATGAAACTGTTCTCAATGAAGATGTGGCAACCGGTTCTATCGACTCAAGAACCATTCTTGATCAAACTGTTCTCAATGAAGATGTTGCAACCGGTTCTATCGACTCAAGAACTATTCTTGATGAAACTGTTCTCAATGAGGATGTGGCAACCGGCTCTATCGATTCAAGAACCATTCTTGATGAAACTGTTCTCAATGAAGATGTGGCAACCGGCTCTATCGATTCAAGAACCATTCTTGATGAAACTGTTCTCAATGAAGATGTGGCAACCGGCTCTATCGATTCAAGAACTATTCTTGATGAAACTGTTCTCAATGAGGATGTGGCAACCGGCTCCATCGACTCAAGAACCATACTTGATGAAACTATTCTTAACGAGGATGTGGCAACCGGCTCTATCGACTCAAGAACTATTCTTGACGGATCTTTACTTAATGAGGATATCGCAAATGCAACCATCGACCTGACAGCTAAGGTCACTAACATTCTGCCGGTGGCAAATGGTGGAACAGGCGTTAGCACGACTACAGTTACCGACGGGCAAATGCTTATTGGAGACGGAGCAAACGGCAACTTCCAGGTTTCGAATCTGACAGCCGGTACTGGGATTGAAATTACAAACACGGCAGGCG
>JBEPXC010000260.1:0-5371 GCA_041642035.1 Sphingobacteriia bacterium | reverse complement strand
GCAGAGTGGTTCTAAATGTATCATGCTTTAATTTTATTTTGTAGTATGATGTCTGATAACACGAATTACAAACCATACTTACACTCCTGTTGCCTGGGGAGCTTACCCGGCAGCATGGGTATGGCATTAATTAATAAGATAAACCCCATCGTTATCCATAAAGTTCAGCGTTACTTCTTCAATTGTATTTACCCTGGCAGCATCATAAGGTGTTTTTACCTTGATGTAGTTTTCGGTAAACCCGGTCATGAATCCATTGGTATTGTCTTTCTCCCACAGCACCCGGGAGCGGCTGTTTTTATTGTTTTGGTAGAAGACCTCTTTTTTATGATCAGAAAGCTGCTGTATCTTGCGGCTGCGCTCATGCCGTATTTTGGGAGCCACTTTGGTGTCAAAGGTCACCGCCCGCGTATTGCTGCGTTCGCTGTAGGTGAAAACGTGTATATAGGATATATCCGATTTGCGCACAAAATCATACGACTGCTGAAACAGTTCATCAGTTTCGGTGGGAAAGCCAACGATAAGGTCGGCAGCAATGCAGGCATGGGGCATCAGTTGCTTTATTTTCGCCACGCGTAAGCTAAACACAGCTGTATCATAACGGCGTCCCATGGCTTTCAGTACCTCATCAGACCCAGCCTGTAATGGAATATGAAAATGCGGCATCAGGGAAGCATGGGAAGCCACCAACTCAATAATTTCATCACTGAGCAAATCGGGCTCTATAGACGATATTCTAATGCGCTGCAAACCATCAACCTTAATGAGCTCTTGTAAAAATCCCTGAAAATCCTGCCCGTGTTCTTTGCCGAAATCACCGATATTAACTCCGGTGAGGACGACCTCTTTTACATTGGTACGCCCGATGGTGGTTGCCACTTCGATGGTTGAGGCTATATCGTTGCTGCGGCTGCGGCCCCGTGCCAGGGGAATGGTACAATAGGAGCAGAAATAGTCGCACCCATCCTGAATTTTGAAAAACGAGCGGGTTCGGTCGTCCAGCGAAAAACCCGGTACAAAGGTATCGGGTTCGAGCACAGCCACATCGGGTTGTGTATCTTCATCCTGCCCCCGCGATTCAAGTTTTTTAATATGATCAAAGAGGTTGAATTTGTCGGCATTGCCCAGCACCATATCTACCCCCTGTATGGCACGCAGCTCATCGGGGTTAATTTGAGAGAAGCATCCAATGATGGCAATATGTGCCCGGGGGTTATGTTTTAAGGACTTGCGGATAAGTTCCTTGCAACGCTTTTCGGCATTCCGCGTCACAGAGCAGGAGTTGATTACATAGATATCAGCAGGGTCTGAAAACTCCACCAGCTCAAATCCGTCATCACCAAACTGACGGCTTAAGGTAGATGTTTCACTAAAATTGAGTTTGCAACCCAGGGTATGAAAGGCAATTTTTTTCAAAGCAATAGTATAAGTATTTAATTTCTGTACAGTTGATGATGGCGCAGTATGCCAACCCCGGGCCTGCTATGGCCGCAATGGTATAGACAAAGTTACCAAAATTATATCCAAATGTTTAGATAAGACTCTATTTAAAAGTTTTCAAGTGCACGGTGTGCACCCCTGCGTGCTATAGATAGATTTTGTAGGCCCGCACGGTGGTGAAGGCACCGAATCTCAAATATTAATCCGTAAATAGCATTATAAAATAAGAAAAAGTAAAAAACAACTACTTACCTTTTCTTTGATTATCAACCAATTAAGGCAGTCACGAAAAAATATCTTTATTTTTTTCAAAAAAAACTTGCACAATTCAAATTAGTACATTAGATTTGCAGTGTATTAGTCTAGTATTACAGTAATCATTTAACAAACATACTAATCATGATAGAAATTAAAGATTTAACCTTTGGTTATAAAAAGAACCAGAATTTATTCCGCGAACTCAACCTGACACTAAAAGCAGGCAGCATTTACGGTTTATTCGGAATGAATGGAGCTGGTAAAACTACCCTGTTGAAGCAAATAGCAGGACTTTTGTTTCCACATCAGGGTGAGTGCCTTATATTCGAGAAGCAGGTAAGCAGGCGCATTCCCGAGATCATGGCCAACATTTATGTTATCCCGGAAGAATTTGTCCTTCCTGCCATTAAGATCAGCACCTTTGTTGATTTACATGCGCCTTTCTATCCACGCTTTGATTACACCCTCTTCGACAAATATCTGAAGGAATTTGAAATTACCGATGGTAAAAGTTTAACCAACTACTCTTATGGACAGAAGAAGAAATTCCTGATTGCCTTCGGACTGGCTACCCAAACCAATGTGCTTCTGATGGACGAGCCAACCAATGGGCTGGATATTCCTTCCAAGAGCCAGTTTCGCAGAATAATGGCTGCAGCGGCAAGTGAAGATCAGTGTATCATCATTTCTACCCACCAGGTAAGAGATCTTGCCAGCATCATCGATCATGTTATTGTGCTGGACAACGGAAAGATTATTTTCCATAAAAACACTCTCGAAATCAGTCAGGCACTTGCTTTTGGCAAACTCAGAGAAGATAAACACCAGGATGTGCTCTACAGTGAGGATGTATTGGGAGGTAAAAGTGCTATTTACAAGAGCAATGGGCAGGATACTGCTATAGACCTTGAGATACTCTTCAATGCAATCATCAAAAATCCCGAATCTATTAATCAGGCATTTTAAAAATATACAACAATGGAAAAGATAAATCAATTCTCATTACAACGATTCACGCTTCTGATGCAACGCTACATAATGTTCAACAGCAAAACCTGGTTGATAGGCATCGGAGCAATTTCAGGGGTAATGCTCGTAATCGGGCTGATCACCGCCTATTTCTCGCAAGGGTATTTCGACGTAAGGTCGCTGGTCAATACCGGTCAAACCATAATTTTCATTGGTGGTTTTATCATCACTTCAATGGCCTACAATGAAATACACACCCCGGCACGGAGCCAGTTCTATCTCACCCTGCCTGCTACAACAGCAGAAAAACTTTTTTCGCATTGGCTCATTACATCCATACTCTTTGTGCTGATCAGCAATGTGTTGCTTTCGTTGGTTCTGTTACTGGCAAACGCAATAGGTTATGTGGCCTGGGCAGTTCCCATCAATATGTTTAATCCCTTCACCCAGGCCAATTTACAATTAATGGCCATATATGTAGTGGTTCAAAGCATATTCTTCCTGGGAGCCTTGTATTTCAGAAAGAACAACTTCTTAAAGACCATACTGAGCGTATTTGTTATCGCCATGGCATTAAATCTTATCGCTATACTTTTTGCCTGGTTGCTCTTTGGTCAGACAAGTTTTGATGGCAATTTTCATTCGATCAACCCCGAAATGGGCTCCTACTTTGAAATTACGTTACCCAAAATAATGAAAACCATCTTTTATATCGTGCTTGTTCCCTTTTGCTTAGTGGTGAGTTATTTTAAATTAAAAGAAAGAGAGGTATAAAATGGAATTTTTAGAAAACCAACCCATCTATATGCAAATAGCTGATGTATTTTGCGAAAACATACTGCTCCAGAAATGGGAAGTAAACGAAAGAATCCCCTCGGTACGCGACGTAGCCGTACAAATGGAGGTAAACCCCAACACTGCCATGCGGGCCTTTGTATACCTGCAGGAGAAAGAAATCATCTTCAACAAAAGGGGTATCGGTTACTTTGTTTCAGAGCAGGGATTCCAGAAAGCCCTTGAGTTAAAAAGATCTGAGTTTATTGAGAAAGATCTGCCCGTGGTAATGAAAACCATGAAACTGCTCGACATTACCTGCACAGAAATGGAGCAGATGTACAACCAGATTCAATAACAATACGCTTTACATTTTAAACCTTTAAAAAATTTCAAAATGAAGACAAGTAATAAAATCCTTATTATATCTTTTGCGATAGTAGTTGTCCTGCTGCTGGCCGGACTAATCACCACAAGATCCATCATTTATGCCTCATTTACTTCGGGTGACGGCAGTGTGACTGAAACCCGCAGACAGGTTGAGGCCTTTGAAAACATTAAAATTACGGGCAAATACCAGGTGTATTTCACCCAGGGCCCGGGTGGCGAACTCTTGCTCAGCGCCGACGCTAACCTGCATGAATTTATCACTACAGAGGTGCGAAACGGTGAGCTGGTAATAGAATCCAATGAACCCATCCGTTCGTCCAATGAATTTCGCATCGAAGTGAGCAGCCCTACTCTGCGGCGGGTGGAAGCAATGGCAGCAAGCGGATTTTTTACCACCAACCCTTTAAATCTGCCCGAACTGGATCTTTTTGGAAATGCAGGTTCACGAATGGAGGTAGAAGGAACTTTTGAAACAGTAAAAGTTGAGCAGAATGCAGGGGCTAATATTACTCTGCACGGACAGACCGACAAGCTTGAAATTATATCCAATGCCGGTGGTATTGTTGATGCCTATGAGCTGGAAGCCCAGAGTGCCGAAGTAGAGGCCAATGCAGGAGCAAGTGCCCGCATCAATGCCCTGGAGATCGATGCATCAGCCAATGCAGGAGCATCTATTAAATACATAGGAAGTCCAAATTTTAAAGATATGAGCACTAATGCTGGTGGAAGTATTAGCAAGAGAAATAATTAAATCTTTCTCTCCCGGTTATCCCATTTCTGATAGCCGATCATTCAAGAGAATGAAATTTTTTACTAATTTCGCTGCCATCAAACAGAAAGCTCCGCTTACGGAGCTTTCTTTATTACCTTAAGCAATAATACTATGTCTTCTGCCAAATACAAACATCTCTTTTTCGATCTCGACCGTACCCTATGGGATTTTGATGCCAACAACAAAACCACTTTCAGCGAGTTATTTCAGGAATTTAAGTTGATGAATCTGGGTATTATTGACCTGGAGAAATTTTACACCCAATACCAGCAAATAAATGTGGCTCTTTGGGAGCAATACAAACAAGCAAAAATCACCAAGGAAATCCTGAATTTCCAACGTTTTTACAACAGCCTAATGTTGTATAACATCAACGATTCAAAGTTGGCACGCGACATTGGGAGTTTTTATATCACCAACAGTCCCCTGAAGACCATCCTTTATCCCCAAACCCTGGAAACACTGGATATCCTCAAGCAAAAATACCAGATGCATATTATCACCAACGGCTTTGAGGAGGTACAGTACATAAAAATAGAGAAAAGCGGCCTGGACAAGTATTTTGATAAAATCATTACCTCAGAAAGAGCAGGGTATAAAAAACCCGATAAAAGAATCTTTGAGTTTGCTTTGCAGCAAACCGGCGCCATAGCACCCGAGAGTATTATTATCGGTGATGATCTGGACGCCGATATTATGGGAGCCCAGGGCATTGGCATGGACCAGATATGGGTGAAACATCACCCCGTGGCCGATTGCCAGCAGAAG
>JBEPXC010000259.1:0-5375 GCA_041642035.1 Sphingobacteriia bacterium | reverse complement strand
CCGGTTTCTCTGTAAACCATGGTAAATCCATAAATACCCCAGGCTTGCCCACGGGCCCAAAGCGATTCGTCGGAATAGCCCTGGCGGGTTACTTTTTGCACCGCCTCCCCTGTAATGGTATCGTATGCCACCACGTGCCAATGGGTGAAATCAGGACGTATCTGGTTTTGTTGGGTTACCCTGGCATGGCGTAGAGCTATATCGTAATAGTCTGGGTTTCCACCATTTTTTGCTGCCCAGAAGAGTAATTCCAGGTTCATAAGATTATCCATTATAGTGTTGTGCGGTGCTTTATATCTGTCGCGGGCATGTGGCCAGGAGAGAATTGTACCTACCCTTGGGTGGTACATATCAGCCAGTTGATCGGCAGCCGTAAGCAGGTATTCTTTGTATTGTGGATTTCCTGTTAATCTGTAGCCGTTGCCAAAGCTGCAAAAAAACTGGAATCCCAGGTCATGGTCCTTCCTGTCGCCCGTAAGGATTTTGGCTACGGGCAGGTTCTTTTCATGGGCAATCTGAATCCATTTTTCATCCCGGGTATAATCATACATGTACCAAAGTATGCCGGGCCAGAATCCTGATGTCCATTGTGTGTATGATCCGGTGTTCCAAAATTCATCGCCAGGCTCTATGTTTCTGGGTATTTGCTCATTGTTGGTTTGCATTTGCTGAGCCTGATAAACTTTCTCTACTGCCTGGTTTAAAACGTTTTCCTCATCTAGCTGGTTTGATTTCTCCGAGCATGAAAGGATTAGAAAAAGCATTATAGTCGATATGAAACTGAGGGGCCATAAATACCTGGTCATAATAATCATTTTAAGGGTAATTGATTTTTAATTGAGTTCTATTCGTTTGCATTAATGGGGAGCGATATCTCCTTTTGTAAGCGTAACCCACGGATCCCCCTGTTCACCGTTAAGAGGCCGGTTGTTAATTATCCAGTCCTTAAAATCAGAACTCACATCAAAATGGTTGTTGGCAATTTCATAAGTATTTTTTCTTGTGGAATTTTTACCGGGATCGTTGTGCCAGAAAAACGGATCATTTTTTATATCCCACCGAAATAACTGGTTGATGATACCATACATGGATGCGCCATTTTCTGCTACGTTGTGCCAATGGTTAAATCCGCAATAGCGCGCAATTTCAAAATGCTGAACCATGGTGGTAAGTGCATATCCGGTATAGGTTAGGCCGCTGCTGCCATCGTTTCGCACCACTTCTCTGGGTAAGTATTCTCCCTTTTCATTTTTCTCAAATTTCCAATCTTCTCCCTTTAGCCGTACACTTGAGTCCTGGCGGGGATAAAAATAACTGGTTTGTTGAATCAGGGCTTCTTTGAGCAAATCGCGATCTTCAAATACCACCGCAGCAGAAATTACACCCAGCAAACCGGCATCTTTCCAATTGTTATCCTTAACGCGTAGGGTTTGTAATACAGCGCCATTAATCAGGACTTCCTGTCGCCACCATGATTCAAATTGGGCTCTTTCTCCCTCTTTCCAGCCGGGGTAGTGGCCCAGCAGATCAGCTGCATAAAGCATAGGGTTGAAGTAACTACCCAGTTGCAGCCCGCTATCAGCACCCGTAAATGTAGGCCCTGCATTTGCCCATGCCATCAGAATATCTGTAGCTTTTTGTGCATACTTCATATTATTGGACAGATCCCAGGCCAGGGCACAGGTATAGGCAGCATAGGCGTTTTCCCAAAGTA
The DNA here is from genome assembly GCA_041642035.1 of Sphingobacteriia bacterium. Lineage (GTDB taxonomy): Bacteria > Bacteroidota > Bacteroidia > Bacteroidales > UBA7960 > SKVR01. The sequence continues at coordinate 3,661 of JBEPXC010000259.1, read as the reverse complement.
TTTCCCTGATCTCACTCAGGTTGCTGTTGGGTTCATAACCGCCCATGATATGCAAGGATTCCGGTGGTGATGGGGAAAAGGCCAATTGTTTGTCGGCTTCCATCAGAAGTTCCTGATAAGCGGTATATTGAGGCTCCTGTTTTTTGTCTATGCGGTCAAGAATAATTTCCCTTTCTTTGGCATTATACACGGTCATGTATTGCTCAAATTCAACATTGCTCACATCAATATTGTAATCCTGATGCCAGGGTTCGGGTGAATGAGGATAAGGATTTGCATGCAGGAAAACCGGCAAAAAGAAAAGCAGGTAAGCAATAATCTTTTTATTCAAAATAAGATTGCTGCCAAAAGTATAATACTTCCTGCTACCCCGAAAAGAAGAGTTCGCCATTAATTGATATTGTGTGAAATATAAGTTCATCGACTTCAGTTTGTAATTTGTAGCTGGGTTGAAAGTATTTGATCCCTGTTTCGAAACCGCACCAAATAAAGTCCCTTTTCAAGGTGCGAAAGATCAAAGGTTTTCTGCCCGGAATCATTGCTTTCAATTTCTTTCGTAAATACCACTTGCCCCATGATGTTGATTAGTTCAACTGTGGCATAATTAGCGGTGGAAACAGGAAATTCCAGGGTGGTTAGGCCATGGGTGGGATTTGGATAAACCCTAAGATTTGATGCTTTGGACTGTGGGTTTTCTATGTTTGTTGTTGACTGAAAGTTTGCCGTAAGGGTAATATCGTTTTTGGGCATGGTAAACACATTGTTGGATAAATAGACCGGGTTTTGGTTCTCATCGGTCCAGCCCATAAATGCATAACCCTGATAGGGAAAAGGGATAAGCGTTATTTCATCCCCTGCATAGTATAACCCGGCGCCGGAAGTAAAACCTGCATTGGGTGGATCTACTGAAATACTTAATTCATACTGCTGGGGTACTTCTACATCTACTTCAGAATCATGGTCGCTGGGTAAACTGCCATCATTGGAAAGGAAGATCATATCCATTTGGGCATCATCTTCTCTCAGGTGGAAGGTAAGAGTATGTTCATCTTCCGTCATTGAAAAACTCCATGGGGTATTGGTTTCGTTGTTTTGGTGCACAGGTACCCATATCCATTTACTGGAGTTGGTGATCTGATTCCAGAAGAATGCCGGCTGATCATTTATCTGCACCCAATAGGAATCACTTTCGGGATTTGGGGCAATAACCCTGGCCCACATGCGGTATGTGCCTCCTTTCAGATATACCGTAAAGGTTGTTTTTCCTGCTTCCGGAACGCTTCCTGTTGATCTGTTGCCTGCTGCTACCATTACATACTGGTCAGCAGATGCAAGAGTATCAGTTTGAATAATCATGGGTGCTTCAACTTCGGCATTTTCTGCCTCAAGATAAAGTCTTTCGAATTGGAGCGAGTCGGTACCCCCGGTTACAGTTTCACCGGTAAGTCCTTTGGTAAATGTAGTCCATGCATCACCTTGTTGTCCATTCAAGGGTCGATTTACCGAAATCCACGTTTGAAAAACTTCACCCATATCAAAATAGTTGTTGGCTATTTCAAAGGCATTTCTTCGGGATGAGGTTTTGCTGGGATTACTATTCCATGGGAATGGGAGATTGAGTATCGACCAATCAAAGTATTGTGAAATTAGTTTTTGCATGTTTGCACCCTGTGCTGTTTCTTTTTCCCAGAGGTCAAAGCCTGCATTTCGGGCAATCTCCATGGCCTGCACCATGGTGGTAAGTGAGTAGGCAGTATAGGTTAAACCGCTTCTTCCATCATTTCTTTCTACTTCTCTGAGCAAATAGGTTCCGAGACTATCATTGGTGATTTTCCAGTCTACTCCAGGGTTTCTAACATTCTGATCCGTTCTTTCATAAAAATAACTGGTAAGCTGAATTACAGCTTCCTTGAGCAACAAAGTATCTTCAAAGACCACTCCGGCAGAAATAACTCCCAGAATACCGGCATCCTTCCAGTTGTTGTCGCGGGTTCTCATTACATTGAGTACATCGCCTTCATCAAGGATGTTGTTTCGCCACCAGGCTTCAAAGGCTTCTCTGTCAGTTAATTGCCAGCCTTCATAACCATGAAGCAGATCAGCAGCATAAAGCATAGAGTTGAAGTAGCTGCCCAACTGTAAACCCCGGTCGGCACCTGTAAAAGTGGTTCCGGTTGATGCCCAGGCGTTCAGAATTTCAACCGCTTTTTCTGCATAGGGGATGTTTTCCGAAATATTGTAGGCCAATGCCGTAGTGTAGGCAGCATAGGAGTTAGTCCAGAGAATCTCTCTCATCTCTTCCAGGTTGCTACCCGATTCGTATCCGCCCATAATATCCATGTTGGCCGGAGGTTGGGAAACAAAAGCGAGCAAACTTTCAGCTTCGCCCATCAATTGCTGATAGGTTAGATATTGAGGCTCTTTTTGGTTGGCTATTCGGTTGAGGATCGTGTCCCTTTCTGAAGAATTAAATACAGTTGCGGGATGGGTAAACCCAACATTAACCATGCTTATTTTGTAGGCATCCTGCCAGGGCTGCGGCGAATGGGGGAAGGGTTGGGCAAACGAGCCGAACCCACTCACAAAAATTAAGGCAAATAGAATCGTTAATACGCGCATGGTTATTGGTTTATTAGTGAGGTATAGAGAAAATCAATCCCATGTGTCTGAAATTGTGAATTAAATGGGTTTCTATCCTTTGGGTTTTAAAATTGGTTGGTACCGAAATACCAACCAATTTTTACCCATTTAATAAATAATTACACCCAAATCAACTATTGAATAACCAACCTAATCGCATTTGATTTTTGTTGCTGACGGAGCACTATAAAATAGATACCTCCGTTAAGGTGTTGCAGGTCAAGGGTAACCGATCCGGAACTTTCTCCTGTAGAGGGTTTGGTATACACTACCTGCCCTGTAATATTTAAAACATCTACGGTAGCATTTCCGAGCTTGCTTCCGGGATATTCCAAGGTTACCAATCCATTGGTAGGATTAGGATAGGCTCTTAGCCGCGCAACAGCTGTAATATCATCAGTGCTTACATCCGTGAATTCCCATCGCGGATCTCCCAGGGCCTGACCATCGCTGCCGGCGGTAGCCGATCTACTGGCTGACGAATAGCCAAAAGAATAGCCATTGTCAACTTCACCTACTACACTAGGGTCTTCATCAGCATAAGGGTTGGGTGGGTTTGTGCCACCAATTGAAAAGTTATTTTCAACGTAGAACTGCAAATATTCAAGGTTCAATGGCGGGGGATTGTCAAAAGCGAGCTCTTCGCTGAAAATATTGGTCGTATCCACCTGTCCGTTATCAATAAAGTGCAGCAAAACCGGTTTGGGAGTCCAGGTTGCCGTATCAAGAACATTCTGGTTTGCAAAAAACTGGTTGGTATTTACTTCCCATTTGTACGATATGGGATTCAATTCCAGTGTATCCCAATCATTAAAACGAACCAGGTCATCAGGTCCGAAATTTTCAAATACATCGATAATCTCCTGCTGCTGATAAATGTTGTTGTTGCTCAGATCAAAGCTTCTTTCGGCATCGGTCCAGGGACCGCCTTCACCAATGGAGTCAACGGTAAACATAGGGTCATGCTGGGTATTATCTACACGGTAGCTGAAATTGTAGAAAATGTTATTGGTGATTTTGG
>JBEPXC010000258.1:0-5396 GCA_041642035.1 Sphingobacteriia bacterium | reverse complement strand
AACCCTTTATGGGTGGTACATTTAGCTCCTGCCGATTTGAGCGACTTTTCGATCATGCCCATGGGGCGGGTGGCCAATGAGCCAATTCCTGTAAGGGTGATTGTATCAGTCAGGCTGGCAGCAACCGCTGAAAACATTCGGATGCCTAACCCAGATTCTCCACAATCTAAAGTTTTCTCCCCTTTGGTTATTCCCCCATGAATAATGAGTACTTCACCATCGCGCTGCACATCAACGCCAAGGGCTCTGCATACCCGTATGGCTGCCAGCACATCATCAGAATCGCCGGTATTGTAGATATGCGATGTTCCTTCGGCCATGGCCGCAATAGCAATAGCCCGTTGGGCAACACTTTTTGAGGCGGGTGCACGCAAAGTACCTGAAATAGTATCAGTTGCAATTTCTTTTATCATAATGCAAATCCTTTCAAAGTTTCAAGGTCGGTTTCCTTTACAAAAGCTTTTCCAATCTTATGAAGTAAAATGAAATGAATAGATTGTTTGTCACGCTTTTTGTCCTTAAGCATGGCATCAAAGACAACATTATTATCTAATTCGGCCAGTATGGGCAACTGATAATCCTCCAGCAGGCTCATGATGCGATCGCGATCGGCAGAATCCAGGTAACCTTGTGATACAGAAAAATTGGCAGCGAAAACCATTCCCACGGCCACAGCCTGACCATGGGGGATTTTACTCACTTTTTCAATGGCATGCCCCCATGTATGCCCAAAATTAAGCAATCGGCGCTCTCCTCTTTCGTGCTCATCAGCCTGAACCACGGCAGCTTTAATCTTTACCGACTGTGAAACGATGTATTGAATGGCATCGGGCTTAAGGTGCATTATCTCGCTCCTGTGGTTGAGAAGATAGGCAAATTTTTCCTGGTCTTTTATCAGGGCATGTTTAATGACTTCGGCCATTCCATTGCTGAATTCATCGCGAGGCAGGGTTGCAAGCATAGATGTATCGCAGATAACAAAGTCGGGTTGGGTAAAGGTGCCTACAATATTTTTGTAGCCATGAAGATTTATCCCATTTTTACCCCCTACACTGGCATCAACCTGGGCCAGCAGAGAACTGGCCACGAATCCGAAAGGTATTCCACGCATGAAGGTAGCAGCAACAAAACCTGCAATGTCGCTTACCACTCCCCCACCAATGGCCAGGATAAAGCTGTTGCGGTCGGCACCATTATCGAGCAGCCATTGCCATATCTGTGCTATTACAGGAAATTCTTTGGATTGTTCGCCCGAATTAACCTTATAAACAGGATAATCAGGAAATTTATCCCCATAATAATCAGCCACATTTTTATCAGTAATGATAAAGACCGATGTATCAGGAAGATATTGCGTAACATTCTCGAGCGTTTCGCCCACCAGGATGTGAGAGCGACCTCCCTTTCCTTGTATTAATATTTTCTCCATAATTCGCTCTGTTATTTTAAAGAACAAAGTTATGTTCTTTTTTTATAACAGCTCCATTGGTTTTTAGCAGGTTATTTTGCAAATTAAGAGATTGATTGTGAATAGCATTATAAATATCCTCCACGAAATCAGCATCCATATTGGATTGAGAAGCCAGTATTTTCACCTTATCCAATACTTCCTGCCATCTGCCCTTTTGTAGTGATTCTAATCCGGCATCTTTTTTCACCCGGGCAATCTTGCCCGACAGCTCCATTCGTGTAGAAAGCGCCCAAATCAGCATTTCATCCATGCTGTCAACCTCAGCCCTGAGTTCATCGAGAAGATCATTTGCATCTAAGGAAATATTTTCACCAAACAGCTGGTCGAGCAGCGCAATAAAGGTATCGGGTGTTAATTGTTGTGCAGCATCGCTCCATGCCTGATCGGGATCGGGGTGTACCTCTATCATCAAACCGGAGAAGTGATGTTCCATGGCACTTTTAGACAATTGGGCAATCAGGTTTCTTTTTCCTCCAATATGACTGGGATCGCAAATTACAGGTATCTGGGGCATCCGCGTTTTAAGTTCCAGAGGTATATGCCACAGGGGTTGATTGCGCATAGATGATTTGCCCAACCAGAAGAATCCACGATGAATAGCACCCAATTGCTTCACCCCGGATCGAAGCAGGCGTGTCAGGGCGCCTTCCCACAGGTCAAGATCGGGACTAAGAGGGTTTTTTACCATGATGGGTATATCAACACCGCGCAGTGAATCGGCAATTTCCTGTATGACGAAGGGATTACTAACTGTGCGGGCACCTATCCACAACAGATCAATACCTGCTTTGAGCGCTTCTTCCACATGCTTTTCCGATCCCACTTCAGTGGCGACTTTTAAGCCTGTTTGCTGCTTCACTTGTTGCATCCATTCCAAACCGGGTACGCCAGCCCCCTGAAAAGAATCGGGTGTGGTGCGGGGTTTCCATATTCCTGCCCTGAAATAATCGACCCGCTCATCAAGAGCGAGGGCTTTGGCAGCCTTCATAAGTTGTTCTGGGGTTTCGGCACTGCAGGGTCCGGCAATTATTAAGGGCTTTTGCTGATCAGGAAGGCCGGGATTCCATTTTTCGGCTATCGATTTTTGAGGATTTACTTGTTCCATAATATGTTGATTTATCCTTTGGTTTACGGCTATATTGTTTAACTAATTATTGGATGGTATTACTCAGGAATAAAATACTTTCGGGGCTCCTTTGTCGGGCACCAGTGAATGGGTTTTGCTGCGTCTGTAATTCAACTTTTCGTAATTAACATTCGCTGTTTTAATAAGCTCCTCCATTTTGTTTCTGTCCTTATTTACCACCATATCCTTCATTTGCTGCAATTGCAATATATATCGGTCGATACAATCCAAAAGATGGTCCTTATTCTGATCAAATACGGGAATCCACATGGCTGCATCACTTTTGCCCAGCCTTATGGAAGACTGCAATCCTCCACCACCCAATTGCACCCAGTCTTTGTTGTCTTCATTGCTGAAGTCCTCCAGCGATGCCAGTGCATAAGCAATAAATTGAGGAAGGTGCGAAACCAGGGCTAACTGTCGATCGTGCTCAATAGAATCCATGAAAATAACTCTCATCCTAATCTCCTGAAGTATGCTCAAAACGACATTCAACGCAGTGGTTGATGATTTTTGATTGTCGCAAATGATAACCCTTGCCTGTTGAAAAAGGTCTACATGGGCTGCAAGAGGGCCGGAATGTTCCACTCCCGCCATGGGATGCACGGCAACGAACTGTTCACGGCGTATATGCATATCGGCTAGGGAACATATGGCCGCTTTGGTACTTCCCATATCCATTACCACGGCATGAGCAGGAAGCTTATCCAATACCTTAAGGACAAGGTCTTTTGCTACATCTACCGGTACGCAAAGCACTGCCAAATCGGTGGTTGTAAGAGCATCCTCCAGGCTATTGCTCTCATCAATCCCACCCATATTCAGAGCTTGTTCAAGATGAATAGCATTGCTGTCAACACCGGTGATATGATGCCCTCCCTTTTTTAGTACCATACCCAGTGAGCAACCTATAAGCCCTGTTCCAATAATTGTTATTTTCATTTTTTTGTGGTTTATTTGTGGTCATTTAATGATTTTGTGCATTGTAAGTATCTTTTTTGCAAAATTCGAATTCAAAAAAAAGGTCTCTGCATGGCAGAGACCCTGGATGAAAATTCTTTTTGAATCGCACCTTTAGCGGTCTCTGCTCCATGGAGGATAGAAATAATAAAAGTAAAATCCAAAAAAGAAAACCGACTGTATCATATCAATTGTATTCTATTCTGTAAAAACTATTCATTTTAAGGCATAAAAAAAGCCCCTTAAACAGGGGCCTTTCATGGAAATATAAGTTTGTCCGTTTGACTTCTTGCTATACCACAGGCCCCTTGCTACTAAAGTAGTAAAAGTAATAAGTAAAGGTATAAGCAAAAATACGGCTCATGGTTTCATATTTTATTTGAGCTGCAATATTACATATAATTTCATTTTAAACAAAGGTTTTTTTATTTTTATTGCAGATTGGGTGTTTTGCAGCGGGTGACAGTGGCAGGAGACGAGGGAGTGCGGGGGGACTGGGGGGACTAGGGGGACAAGTGGGCTGGGGGACTTGGGGACGGGGAGACCGGGGGACTGGGGATGTAGGCATGTGGGGACTGGCTGAAAGGATAGATAAAAAAACAATCAAAAGATTAACTTTGGATAAACAATTTAAAATAAATCAATCTGTCATGAAAACCCCGAAGCTATTATTGATGATCCTTTTAGTATATTGGATAAATATTGCCTTACTCGTTGCACAGCCGGTGGTGTTGGTGACCTACCATAGCAAAACGGGTACAACCCAGGCGATGGCCGAAGCGGTTGCAAAAGGTGCCGGCAGTGTTGAAGGTGTGCAGGTTGTACTGAAAACCGTTGAGGAAACCACTACGGAAGATTTGGTAAATGCCGGGGCAATCATTGTAGGCTCACCCGTTTACAATGCCAATATTGCTCCAGTGGTACAGGAATTTATCACTTCATGGCCCTTTGAGAATGCACCTCTTAAAGACAAACTTGGGGCAGCCTTTGTAACCGCTGGGGGTATTTCTGCCGGAGAAGAAATTGCCCTGCTTAACATTTTGCATTCGATGATGATTTTCAATATGATTATTATCGGCGGTGATGACTGGACTGCACCCTTCGGTGCCTCAGCAATACGTGGCGAAGCTCCCTTTGACTCAGAGAGCCCTTTGAATGAGTCCTTCCTGCTTAAGGGAGAAAATCTGGGTAAGAGAGTGGCGGGTATATTGTTGAGATTGGATAGGTAGGAGGATATATTTCAACAGGCACTTATAGCTTTATGTTTTCCGGCCCTTTCTCCTGTTTTTTGACCCATCCCCGGCCCTTCCCTACAGGCAGGGAAGGGTGACTCCTGTAATGAATGTCTGCTAAACAATTAAGACATTTCACTTTCTTCCTGTTGTTATACAATGCCTATCTCACTAAACCCTTACTGCCCTCTTCTCTTCTTATCTGTAAGGAGTGGTGGTATACTGAAAGAAAACATGTCAATTATCAAATCCAATCCACCCTATAGGGGTGGTATAGCGATAGAACAACCGGTCCTTTTGCCTCCGGTCCACCCCAGCGGGGTGGTATATTTATTACCCTCATATTCTATTGCACCCACTCCGGGGTGCCTGCTCTCTCCATCTGTTATGCATATTCTATCGCTATGAGCCCCCGCTGGGGGCTTTGGGACCGCATCTGCAGTGCCTGTCTTATCGCTATGTATCCTTGCGGGGAATTTTGGATCTACACGGTGATTTTAACGCCAAACTCCAGGTGAAAAGGGAGTCCCGGGTAATAATACCTGGGATCTCTACCTCCAAAGGAGGGTGCGTTTACCAGGATCATAGAAGCATATTTTTTGTCGAG
>JBEPXC010000257.1:0-5416 GCA_041642035.1 Sphingobacteriia bacterium | reverse complement strand
CCACGGAATGCAGTTAATCATCGAGAGCATTACAATATGGAAGCCTAAAGCCATTCTCTTGTTGATGCCCAAAAAGTATTTTTGCTGGGGATGTGTAGATTTCTCCTTTTAATACCAAAGACAGAATTCCGTAAGATTTTATAATTCAGCAATATGTTTGCCTTGGGTATTAACATATTTTCATTATAAACTCGCATCCATCTTCGGACAGTGGGAGGATCGGCCTTGGAGAATTCCCGGTAACAAAACAAGGAACGAAGCGGTTAAAAAAGTTTGCAGCCCTGCCACCGAGTATAATGAATAAGCACTATGGAAACGTTGCACTGAATCATATAGAAAGCAGAAACCTTTACAACAAGGGCATTCAAACTTTTCAGCGAAGAGACCGCCGTTTTGTCGGGAACCGAGCCCGGAGAGCGAGTTCAATGTGGCCTATTTAATCAAATTATGAACACATAAAATTATCCGCAGCCTTGACTTTTTGCTTCTTTTGTGTTAAGACAAAAGAAGAAGAGAGATTTAGATACGTAAAATCCTTAATCCAGCTCACTCATTGTCATAATCACATTTTACGCCCGCGCAGGGGGTGTTGGCTCTCAGCACTGGCGCCAAACGCAAAATCCCTTAGGTAGTTTAGATGCCTCAGTACCGTCAAAATGCCAACTGCTTTATCCTATTCGATGTATGCCTTTAGTTCTATGCGGAAACAAACCCCTTCGCTGGTGTTATCGACCTTTAAGGTGCCCTGCATATTCTTCTCTATAATGGTCTTGGAGATGAAAAGGCCCAGGCCGGTGCCCTGACCCTCGGGTTTGGTAGAATAGTAAGGATCGAAAATCTTCTCCAGGTGTTCATCGGATATATTCCCACCGTTGTTGTATACCTCAATAATGGCCTTGCCGTTGTCAACCATGCTTTTTACCTCGATTATCCTGGGTTGCACCGGCGAATCTATCAGGGCGTCTTTGGCATTGTTGAAAATATTGATCAGGGTTTGAATCAGCTCATTGGGATATCCATGTACAGAGATCTTTTCTGTATTGCCGAAGACAACCTCAATGTTGTTTGCTGTAATGCTTGCTCCCGTAAAAGAGAGCGACTGTTCAATAATCTGGTTTACATCAAAAACTTTCATATCCTTTACGGGCTTATAAAAGTTGCGGAAGTCATCAATGGTTTGCGACAAGGTTTGTACCACCCGGTTGATATCATCATAGGAGTGCTGCAGGTATGTATCATTGAGCTCGCCGTGTTTATAAGCCTCGAGCAGGTCGAAAATGATCAGATTGATGGTGTTGAGGGGTTGGCGCCATTGATGGGCTATATTGCCAATCATTTCACCCAGGGCGGCCTGACGCGACTGCAGGGCAAGCAGGCGATCCTTTTCTCTGCTGGCTTCTACCTCATCACCGATTCTTTTTTCAAGAACGACGTTGAGTTCTTCCAGGGCAAAGCTTTTCTCCTGGAGCTGACTGTTAAGGTCGAGCAGCCTTTCTTCGGTATTCTTGCGATCGGTGATATCGCGTGAGATGAGCACCATGGCGTAGGGCTTGTTGTCTTTGTCGTAAAGTAGTGATGCGTTGGTTTCGAGGTAAAAATGCGTGCCATCTTTTTTAAGGGTTTTCAGCTCGAGTGCTTCAAAAGGCTTAAGGTCTTCAATAAGGTTTAGGATGGCCTTTTCTGCTTGTTGTTGTTCCTCTGTAGGCAGGAAATCAAAAATGCTCCTGCCCAGCAATTCGTCAGGATTGTCAAAACCCAGCAATAATGCCGTTTTTTCTGAGACAAAGGTCAATGCACCCTGTAGGTCGGTAACGGCAATGCCATCGGGTGAGGTGGTGATGATGGAGCGGAGTTGTTCTTCTTTTTGCGAAAGGATGGTTTGTTCGTTAAGCCGTTCGGTGATATCAACGTTGTATTCAATGATTTGCCTAACCTGGCCTGTTTCTTCATCAAAAACAGGGAATGCCGTAACTTCAATGACGCGTTCTTTGTCCTCTCCATTTTGGTGTTTGTGCTGAGAAACAACCGGCTTTTGGGTTCTCTTAACCTGCTGCAGCGGACAAGGGTTATTCTTTGCATTGCAGGGGTGCTTATACTGATGCGAGAGCTCGTAACATTTGCCTTTTAAGGGAGTATCTTCCGGCAGTCCATGATGGGTGTAAAAGGCCTTGTTGGCGATCTTGATTTCGTAGGTCTGTGCATCAACCACAAAGAAAGGATGGGCAAAAGAATCGGTGACCAGTTTCAGGAATCTGGACTGACGCAAAAGCTTTTCGTTGCTTTTCATCAGCATGCCTTCCCTGTGTTGTAAGAGTTGGTTTTGGTTTTTGATCTTGCCCATATACAAGCGTGTGTTGTATTTGAAAAAGATGATGCCTGCAAATCCAAAAAACAGGGCAAATACGATCAGAAGGGTTCGGGAAAATCCTTGCCCGAAAAAGGCAGACTGCTCTATATCGTAAATGAGAAAGAGGCTTACAAAAAGAGTCCACATGATAATCAGAAACCAGGTTAACTTGCTTTTATATACACGCTTGAAGGCTTCTTTTTGTATAACTACATTACTCATGGATATTTAGAATTACGTGTTCAACAGCTTTGAGAAGAATGTATCCTTTGTTGGGCCTTACCGATTTTTCACCTTTTTCAGACAAACTATAGCAAAGGTAAAATAATTTCAAATTCAACGCCTGTGGGTGTGTTTTTTGCCATAACCTCTCCCTCCATATTCTGTGTAATGATGGTTTTAACCAGATGCAGGCCTATTCCTGTCCCATTTTGCTTCTCTCTGGTGGAGAAATAAGGGTCGAATACATGCGGCAATACATTGTCGGGGATTTGACTGCCATTGTTTTCAAAAATAAGGCGCACCCTCTTACCCTCAACATACGAGCTGATAATGATTTTCGCATTGGGGGTTGTTTTTTCCATCAGGGCTTCCCTGGCATTGTTGACGATGTTGATGACCACCTGCGAGAACTCATTGGGATATCCCCTGACAAGCAACCCATCACTGGTTTTATTCTGTAGCTCAATACCGTCTGTTTCAACGGTTGTGCGGATAAAAGAAAGGGCTGTATTGATCTGATCTTTTATCGTAAACGAAATTTTTTCCTTTAGGGGCTTAAAGAAATTTCTGAAATCATCAATGGTTTGTGCCATATGATTGATGACACTCCTGGCACGATCAACAGATTTGTTGAGATAATCCCGGGTTAATTCATTATAGACAAAAGCATCCTGAAGATCAAGCACGATAAGGTTGAGCGTATTGAGAGGTTGCTTCCATTGGTGAGCAATATGTCCTACCATTTCGCCCATAGCGGCCTGACGTGCCTGCAAAGACATGAGGTTGTCCCTGATGCGGTTTTTCTCTACCTCTTCATTTACTTTTTCATGGAGGATATTATTGAAGTTTTCGAGTTGTTGTTTCTGAATTTTCAATTCATTATTGATGCTACTGAGCTGTTGTTCCATTGTAATGCGCTCAGAAAGGTTTTTTTGTTGAGAGCTAATCAGCCTTTGCTGGGTTTTAAGCAGTTCTTCATTTTGCAGTTCAAGCTCAATCTGATGTACTTGTAATTCATGTAATGTTTCTTCAAGGCTTTTTTCATGGAGCTGTCTGGCATTGATTTTCTTCCCAAGTATGTTCTCAGCTTCTTTTCTTAGGTCGTTTTCCATAAGTGGGATGTGAATTAATGAAATAGGTAAAGAATACAGGGGTTATTAGTTTTAAAATTACAAAAAATACTCTTTCTTTGCAAGTCATTTGAGCGCAATAGGGCTATGGTGCAAACATAGTAAATTTTGGAGTACAAGACGATATCGTCTGTTGCTCCCGGTCAATAATGGATGTTGATGGATTTTAATCTCACACAATAAAAATGCCCTGCTTAGGTTTACCTATAAGGTTAGGCTTTGAGGTTTTCTGATATAAAAAGGCATCGACACAAACAAAAGTACATCTGTAGTTTTATGATGGCATTTCGAAATTATTTGACGTAAAAAAAACCTGACCCCTGCTGTTTATTTGCCCATGGCTTAAAAGACAACAGTATTTTTGGGTATTACTTTTCATGTAGTTATAATTTGATTGTTTAATCATGCAAAAGATAAAATTTGGTTTAGCGGTAATTTTTCTCTCCCTCTTTACCTTTACAATGCAGGCAGGAGAAGTGCTTACAGAAAGCAATTATATTTTGGTTTTCGATGGTGATACCTTGCTGCTGAGCGATAATCAACAGGATTTGTCGTTGGGCATTGTGGAACAGGGGGCTGTTTGTGGCACCCAACTTGAAATACAGAATAAATCGGACAAAGTTTTGTTCGTTGCCAACGTAAGGGGGAGCTGTGGATTATCGATTCCGGCCTGGCCGCGCAAACCCCTTGCCCCTGGCGAGAAGGCCATTATTCAGCTTCGTTATGATTCAAACCGCCCCGGTATAATCAACCGCAATCTTACCATACATGCCAATACCCGCTCTTCTTCCACTATACTTAGGGTGAGGGGAGAGGTTATGCTTTCCCCCGCTAAACAGTAATGTTAAAATACATTATTGTTTTGAAAAAACCATAGAAACTTCTTGTTGTAATATGACGGCTGTGTTGTCTCTTAAGCTACGACTGCCGATTTTAATTAGGTGTTTTTCGGCACGGCCGGATGGTGCTTCAGATTCTCTTCGACATGAAACCATAAACGTAATTGTTGACGGAGGATTTTCATGCTTTTTTCGTACCATAAGCGTATCATAAGCGTACCATAAGCGTATCATAAGCGAAAAATTACGGTTGTGATACGGTAATAATACGCCAATGATACGATCATGAATTGTCACGGATCATGATTTCTGCCTGAACAGGGCCTTTTATTTGAAAAGCTTCCAACACACTTACGTACAGCCGTTATATCCTCAAATTAACCTTAGGTAAATCTGAAAAAATTTGCAATCTTTGCGCATCCTTTTTATCAATCACAAACTTCAAAAATTAAAGCTATGCCAAAGATATCAGATAAGGGCCGGATGATGCCTGAGAGCCCTATCAGGAAGCTGGTTCCCTATGCCGAAAAAGCCAAGAAGGCCGGAAGAAAAGTGTATCATCTTAATATTGGACAACCCGATATTCCTACTCCACAATCAATGATTGATGCTATGCACAACCTTGACATTAAGGTAATTGAATACAGTCATTCGGCAGGTATTTTGTCGTACCGCGAAAAAATGTGTCAGTATTATAAAAAACATAATATTGACATTACTCCCGATGATATTATTGTTGCAGCCGGTGCATCAGAAGCCATTCTTTTTGCCGTGCAAACCTGTCTTAATCCCGGTGATGAGATTATTATTCCTGAACCATTTTATGCCAATTATAATGGTTTTGCCACCAGCGCAGGGGTTAAGGTAAAACCTATCAT
>JBEPXC010000256.1:0-5418 GCA_041642035.1 Sphingobacteriia bacterium | reverse complement strand
CTTTTCGCTCGTTTATGAATTATTGTAACTTTGCTCATCAAACATAACTCTCTTTTAAACAATGGAAAACGAAAACGATATTCAACAAGAACCCATAAAACCCCTTCGCATTGGTATAACACACGGAGATGTTAATAGCGTCAGCTATGAGGTTATTCTCAAAAGCTTACAGGATTCGCGTATTCTTGAATTATTCACACCTGTGCTTTATGGCAGTTCCAAGGTAGCCTCCTACCATCGCAAGGCGCTAGATATGGCCGATGTTGCCTTTAACGTGATCCGTTCGGCCACCCAGGCAGTAGACCAAAAGATCAACCTGGTGAATGTAGTGACCCAGGAGATCAAAGTAGAACTGGGACAAAGCACCGATGTAGCTGGCAAAGCGGCCCTGTTTGCACTGGAAGCAGCTACACTCGATCTGGCACAGGGGCATATAGACGCCCTGGTAACAGGTCCTATCAACAAGCAGAATATCCAGAGCAAAGATTTTAACTTCCCCGGGCATACCGAGTACCTTGCCGAAAAGTTTCATACCAAAGATGTACTCATGCTTATGGTAAGTGATACGATGCGCATTGGTGTGATAACTGGTCATGTGCCCCTGCGCGAGGTGTCCGAACAGATTACTCAGGAGTTGTTGCTGCAGAAAATGCGTATTCTTCACAATTCCCTAATTCGCGACTTTGGCATACGAAAACCCAAAATTGCTCTGCTGGGGCTCAATCCACATGCGGGCGACAAAGGTGTCCTGGGGATAGAAGAAGAAACCACCCTCATACCTGCCATACAGAAAGCTTTTGATGAAGGGATACTTGCCTTCGGTCCCTATCCCGCCGATGGATTCTTTGGTTCCTCCCATATGAATAAGTTTGACGGTGTGCTGGCCATGTATCATGATCAGGGGCTGATCCCTTTTAAAAGTCTGGCATTCCAGAGCGGCGTTAATTTTACTGCCGGTATGCCGGTTATAAGAACCTCTCCGGCTCATGGTACTGCCTACGAAATCGCCGGTAAGAATATTGCCAGCGACGAGTCTTTCAGAGCGGCCATTTATCTTGCTATTGATGTGTACCGAAACCGCAAGATGTATGATGAAATCACAGCCAATCCTCTGAAATTTTCTGCCCTGGAAGCCGACAGCGATGCCGATAAGAACACCCTGAAGTCTCTCTTAAAAGATTCCGACGATCATTTATTGTTGTAAAATCACTGCCGCCTGATGGCTATTACCTATTTACCCCATGAACTGGCTGCTATTATGCAGGCCTCGGTGCATGGAGCCGTTGATGAAAATTTACGAATATCATTTCTGTTAACTGATAGCCGAAGGATAACCTATGCGCAATCGGCCGTTTTCTTTGCCCTGCAAACCCCCAAAAACGATGGCCATAAATTCATCGGCGAGCTGATAGAAAAGGGCGTTCCCTGTTTTGTGGTATCTTCCCTTCCCCTCAATCCAATATGGCTGGAAAAGGCGGGATTTATTCTGGTAAACAACACCTTTACTGCATTGCAACAGCTGGCCGCTGCCCATCGTGCCCATTTTCAATATCCTGTGCTGGGCATCACCGGCAGCAATGGTAAAACCATTGTAAAGGAATGGCTCTCGCAACTGCTGAGCCCCCAGCTGAGAATCGTTAAAAATCCTCGCAGCTACAACTCACAGACGGGAGTTCCTCTTTCGGTCTGGAATATGGATGCTTCTCATCAACTGGGTATCTTTGAAGCCGGGATTTCTCAAAAAGGAGAAATGGAAAAGCTGCGAAAGATCCTTAAACCGCAAACAGGAATCTTTACCAATATAGGCCCTGCTCATGACGAAGGCTTCGAGAACACCAGGACTAAAGTCTTCGAAAAACTTATCCTGTTCGAAAATACCGATCTACTGATATACAACAGCGAGCAACATGTGGTCGACCAATGCATTGTGGCATGGGCTCAAAACCATACCCAAACGCGCATCTTTCATTGGGGTGGGAAACCATGGGATCATCTAAAGATCATCTCTATACATCCGCTGGAGCAGGGTTGTATGCTTGAGCTGGAATTTGAAGGACAGGTGTATCATTTCCGGCTGCCTTTTGCCGATAAGGCCTCACTGGAGAATGTGATGCATTGCATCGCATTTATCTTTGCGCAGGGACTGTACCATCCCGAGCTGCCCGACCGAATCACGAAGCTTGCCCCGCTGGCCATGCGTATGGAGATGAAACAAGCCATTAACAACTGCCTGCTCATCAACGATGCCTACAGCTCCGATATCCTTTCCCTGGGCATCGCCCTGGATTTCCTCACTACCCAAACACAACAACGAAAAAGGGTGTTAATCCTTTCCGATATCCTGCAATCGGGTTTACAGCCCGCAGAACTTTACAGGCAGGTAGGGGAGATGGTAAAGGAAAAGAGGGTGGATGTAATGATCGGTATTGGAAAAGAAATTTCTTCTCATCAGGATGCTTTCACGGGTCTTAACGCCAGCTTTTATCGCAATACCTTATCTTTTCTGCGCCATTACGATCCTAACGATTTTCAGAACATGGGCATTTTGCTCAAAGGCGCCAGGGAGTTCACCTTCGAGCAGATCAGCAACAAATTGCAGCTCAAGGATCATCAAACCTTGCTGGAGATCAATATGGATGCGATGGTGCACAACCTCAATGTATACCGCTCCCTGTTGCAGCCCGGAACCCGTATGATGGCTATGGTAAAAGCTTTTTCTTACGGTAGTGGAAGTTATGAAATTGCAGGCCTGTTGCAGTTTCACCAGATCAATTACCTGGCCGTAGCCTTCGCCGATGAGGGCACCGAACTTCGCAATGCCGGCATCACCCTACCTGTGGTGGTTCTCAACCCCGAAGTACATAACCTGGATGTGCTTTTCCGCTTCATGCTGGAACCCGAGGTGTACTCTCTTTCGCTGCTGCAGCGATTGATGCTGGCCTTGAAGCATTTTCCCGACCATCATCAGGACAATCCTTTCCCGGTTCATATAAAACTCGATACGGGTATGCACAGGCTGGGATTTGAAGAAAATGAACTGGACAGGATGCTCCAATTGTTGCTAAGTGAGCCTGCAATCCGGGTGGCCTCTGTGTTCTCGCACCTGGCCGCCAGCGATAAAGAAGAATTTGACGATTTTACCCTGCAGCAGATTGCCGTATTCGAACGCATGAGCCGTAGGATAGAAAAGACTCTTGGGTACAGCTTTCTGCAGCATATTGCCAATTCTGCAGCCATAGCCCGCTTCCCACAGGCCCAATTCGATATGGTGCGCCCGGGCATTGGCTTGTATGGTATTGGTGATTTACCTGAGATGCACCTGCAACATGTTACCACTTTTAAATCGGTGATCTCACAAATCAAAGATCTCAAAAAAGGAGAATCAGTCGGGTACAACCGGTCTGTTATGCTCAGGCGCAAAACCCGTATGGCCATAGTACCCGTGGGATATGCCGATGGATTGGACCGGCGTCTGGGTAATGGTAAAGGTTATATGCTGGTGAACGGAAAAAAAGCTCCCACGCTGGGCACAATATCCATGGACATGTGCAGCCTGGACATCACCAATATTGTCGCCACCGAAGGCGATGAGGTGATTATTTTTGGCCCCGGATTACCCGTTCAGCAACTCGCCGAACAACTCGCTACCATTCCCTATGAGATACTTACCAGTATTCCGCCACGGGTAAAACGAATTTACCTCAGTGAATAAAATTCCTAAGCTGCCTGCATAAACTGTTGATAAGCTCTAAATGCTTGTGCTGTAAACCATAGTTGTATGTGCCTTGATTTATTTAACAGATAACAGTGAATTTTCGGTAGCAAACCATCAAAAAAGTATATTTTTGTTTAGCCTTTGCATTTATGACTTTGCTCTATTATTACGCAGGCTGATACATAGATAGTTAAGGCGGAATCTCATATGAAATTGTTTTTCAACCCTTATACATTCCCAAGAACCTTTTGTCTTATGAAAAAAATTATCCATACAGAAAAAGCTCCTAAACCTATCGGGCCTTATAACCAGGCGGTTATGGTAAACAATACCCTGTACATCTCAGGGCAAATCCCCATGAATCCGGCCAGCGGAGAGCTGGTAAAGGGCGATATCAAGGATCAGACCCGACAGGTAATGGAAAACCTCAAAGCCATACTTCACGAAGCAGGCCTGGAATTTAGTGATGTGGTAAAATGCAGCATATTCATCATGGATATGAAAGACTTCCCACTGGTAAATGAAGTATACGGAAAGTATTTTGGTGAAGAAGCACCCGCGCGCGAAACCATTCAGGTGGCCGGCCTGCCAATGGGAGTTGGTGTAGAAATCAGCTGTATTGCCGTAATATAACTTTTGTAAGCAAGCCTACCTTGACTTAGCCCTTCTGCTTCATCTCCATCAGCAGGGCAAATGCCTTATGCACATCCTTTTCCGATACCACCAGGGTGACCTCATTGGAGGTAGAAATCACCTCACAGATGTTTATCCCTATCCAGGCCAGTTGCTTGAGCAAAAAGTAATAGATTCCCGATACCTCGGTATTGCTCTCCGGAAGGCGGATGGTAACCGATGAGAGCTTTTCTTTTCCGGCCAGGAATTTTTCCTTGCGGTAAATCTCGTTTATTCTCCCCGAGAGGTGATTGCTCACCACCAGCGTGGTTTCGAATACCCCCTGGCTGATGGTACAAAAGATCTCTTTCTCTCCCGCTATGCCATCCATGAGCAAGCGGTTGCAGCCATTTAGACCGGCAGAGTTCTCGAAGGTATAATCACGCAAATCGGAGCGCACTATGATATCTCCCAAACGAACCATGAACTCACGAATGCTCTTGCTGATGCGAAAGGCTGCCTGCACCGGCCGGCGGTTGATGGCCATCACAATAGCGCCCGTTTGTATGCTCTTGCCCAGCTGTTTCTCGATCTCGGGCTGCATCTGCCGGGCTAGTGAGGATATGTTGATTAGGTTTTCTGATAAAGCCTCCTCAAGGAAGGGAGATTTGCTGATGTAGGCATCTACTGACTGTGCAATGTTCATAGTGTGTAACTTTTTTGGTTTATAGTTGTTTGGTTATTTGGGATTGTCATGTTATGGTGTTTGATCTGTGCTTTAAAGTACAAGGTGCATTTCTTCACTATGAGATGAAGTTGTTTGTTTTCGCCGGTGTTGAAAACAGACGTGACGACAGCCAGTTAAAAAAACAACACAAAGTTACAAAATGGTTTATTCAATTTAAAAATTTCACAGTTTCATTAAAATGTTTTTCCTTTGCAAGCCGAAAAACATTGCGGATACAGCAGGCAAATTGCCCGTTAACAAGAAAATATAATAATAGTTGTTTAGATGAAGATATTAAAGTTTGGTGGCACTTCTTTGGCTAGTGCTTCACGCATACGAAAAGTCTCGGGTATAGTGCGTACCA
>JBEPXC010000255.1:0-5446 GCA_041642035.1 Sphingobacteriia bacterium | reverse complement strand
CCATTTATCATCCAGTTTATTTCTATCAAAAGTGATTTCGAACCTGGCACTGAGCCACGAATAGAAAGCAACGGATGGGGATGGATATTTATATATACAGTGCTGTTACTTTTTTTGCATCATCTTTCTTTGTTCTTTATAGAAGAGTTTCGATTCGATGATGTATTCAAAATCTTTTTGCGCACACTATTGAGCACCTTCTCCTCTGTGTTGATCGTTATGATAGCTCATTTGTTAATGGACAAACCATCAAAACTAAGATAGAATACAATTGTACATCGGGTTGATGACAAAATAACATAACTTCAGGTAAGAAATGAAAAAGTAAACTTCCAATTAATTTACGTTTTACATCTTTTTGCCTTATTAACCCATAAATTAGCGGTTAAAATTTCTTAAATAGGATTCCTTCACAACCTATTGGTTTATTTTTGTGGCAGTGCTAATTAACCCTGCGGAAAACCTATTATGATTAGAATTCCTCCTTTATCCCTTTTTCTTCTGCTAACTCTTGTTTTTGTTGGCTGCAAAGACAACAACAATGAATATCCCGGAGGTGATTTGTCTATTGAAGGCAAATTGGATGGAGCTAGTCACTACGATCTCTTCTTTGAAGAACTTACGCCTACGGATGTAATCCCCTTGGATACTATACAAACCGATGAGCAGGGACAATTCAAACATACACTTCATATTAATCATGCAGGGTTTTACCGCTTACGTGCTTCAAATATCGACTTTATCTCCCTGGCTGCTTCCCCAGGTGAAAAAATCCAGATAACGGCCAGGGTATCAAAATTAAAAGAGAGCTATAAGGTCTCTGGTTCTGAAGGGTCTCAGCTTCTTTGGCATCTCAATGATATGACTCTTAAAGGTATGGAAAAAACAGATTCTCTCAGAGCCGTGTATCGTAAAAGCATGAGGAATCCTTCCTTTGAAAGTGTAAGGGAGGAACTGAAAAATGAATACCAGCAAATACTAATTCAACAGAGACAATTTGTAAAAGAGATAATAGAAAATAACCCTAATTCACTGGCATCTGTTCTTGCTCTTTATCACTTTTTTGAAGATAAGCTGCTGCTGAACGAAAAAGAACATTTTGAATATTTTGAGCAATTGAGCCAATCTCTTTGCACATCCTATCCTCATAACAAGCACGTAATCAATCTAAAGAAACGTGTAAATGATATCAAGCGCGAAACCCATCAAAAAATCATCAATGAACAGAATCTAGCCACAGGTAATGTCGCACCAGAAATTATCTTACCCGATCCTCTTGGAAACATGATTTCACTATCTTCTTTACAAGGAAATCTGGTATTAATTGATTTTTGGGCCGCATGGTGCCCTCCCTGCCGTGATGCAAATGTTGTTCTGGGAGATTTGTACAAAAAATTTCAACCTTCAGGCTTTGAAATATATTCCATCTCGTTAGATCGCACACACGACCAATGGATAAATGCTATCGAAAAAGATAAGGTAAAATGGACCCAGGTTAGTGACCTGAGGTTTATGAATTCACCGGTTGTAGACCTTTACAACGTGAATGATATTCCTCACTATATCCTAGTTGACAGGCAGGGGAATATTATATCCAGAGCGTTTAACCTTCAGAAACTTGAAGCCCTGATCCAAGAAAATATCTAAGCCTTGAATAACTTCACTATTTTTGTTGAAACAAAATTTCAATGAAGTTATTCCACTTTCTGCTATTTACTATACAGCTCATTGTTGCACCCCCTACTATTGCGATAAACCATCCCAAGTTTTTCCAGCAACAAGTCAACCATACCTTAAAGGTTAACTTACTCGACTCCATCCAGTCCATTGATGTTAATCAAAGCATCGAATACATAAACCAAAGCCCAGATACACTGCACCAAATATACATCCACTTATGGGCCAATGCATGGAAAAACAATCACAGTGAATTTGCCCGGCAACTCATCCGGCAGGGAGATTATAGTTTTCATTTTGCCACTCAGCAGCAAAGGGGAGGATATTCTCATATAGATTTTCGAACCGACGGGAAGAAAATAAATTGGGGCTATTATCAAACTCATGAGGATATTGCTGTATTATATCCTGAAAGGCCCCTATACCCTGCTGATACTATTTTTATAAACATTGAATACCAGCTTGATTTTCCCGATGCCCAATTCTCAAGATTAGGACACTCCAACGGTGCGTATTATGCCACACAGTGGTATCCCAAACCAGCAGTGTATGATTCAGAGGGCTGGCACCCTATGCCCTATCTGAATCTCGGAGAGTTCTATTCTGAATTTGGCAATTACGATGTTCAGATTACACTGCCTCAGAATTATGTAACAGCATCGACAGGAATTCTTCAAACTAAAGAGGAGGTGGAATTTCTACACCAGCTAGCCTGGCGCAACCAATTACAGAGTTCGGATATACCTGATGCATCATTCAGGCCACCTGCGTCATCACCTTTATATAAGACCCTGAAATTTAAACAGTATAATGTACATGATTTCGCCTGGTTTGCTGATAAACAGTTTAGGGTATTGATGGATTCAATCACTATTCCCTCAGGAGAAAAAATATTGATGTATTCGTTTTTTACCCAAAATGCAAAACAGTGGATTAAAGCCAATAAATATTTGAAGGAAACGGTGCAGTATATGTCTTCAAAACTGGGGCCCTATCCCTGGCAGGAGGTTACTGCAGTCCAGGGTATCCACAGTGGGGGCGCAAACATGGAATATCCAGGGATAACACTTATTGATAATAATCATTCTGATGTCAGCTTTAGGGAAGTGATCGTGCATGAGGTCATACACAATTGGTTTTATGGTATTCTTGCAAGCAATGAAAGGAAAGAACCCTGGATTGATGAAGGCTTTACCACCTATTACGAAAATCGATTTCTTAAAAAATATTATCCAGTAAATGGATTACTGGGTTCATTCTCGCAGACAATACTCGCATCCTTTTTTAATCTCAGCGATTTGAACAGTAATGATGCTTCCTACTTCTATTATATGCTGAAAGCAGCACAGCATCTTGATCAGCCGGCCGGAGCTGAGTCTGATCAACTAACGCAACTGAATTATTATGCCATGGTCTATTATAAATCGGCAATGGTTATTCATTTGCTGCAGGAGTATTTGGGAGAAGACCTATTCGACAGGGTAATGAAAGGATTTTATAAGAAATGGAAATTCAGTCATCCTTCAACAGATGACTTACGAGATTACTTTCAGGATGAAACATCACTTAATCTGGACTGGTTCTACCAAGACTTAATAGGGTCAAACAAAAAACTTGATTTTAAACTAAAGAGAATTCGTGCCCGGGATGATGGATATATAATTACGATAGCCAACAAAGGAGAGATTGCCATGCCCTATCCCCTGTCGGCCATCAAAAATGGAGAGATTCTAAAGACCATTTGGTTTGATGGTTTCTCACAGCAACATACGGAAGTATTTTTTCCGGGAAACGACTTTGATCTTTTCCAATTAGACGCTGAAGGTCTGTTGCCTGATATAAACCGTAACAACAACAGCATAAAAATCACCGGGCTAATAAAAAATGTACCCCCGGTAGAATTACAATTAATTGGTGGCAGAGACAACCCACGTAAAACGGAAATCTACTGGTTACCTCTATTGGCTTACAATGCTAATGATGGCTTTATGCCCGGTCTGGCGTTTTACAATTATGTATTTCCAGTGGCAAAAAACGACATATTGCTAATGCCCCTTTATAGTCCAGGGAGAGACGGATTGAGTGGGAGCGCTTGGTTTTACAGGGACTTCTATCCGGGGAGTAACTTTATTCATTCGGTGCGTGCCGGGGTGAAATATAAAAAATATGGCCTCATTGACAGAAATCGAGCCTATTCGCATACCGCAAGTTCAGTAAGAATAGTTCTTAATCCTGCTTTGTCGAGCCATAGAAAAGAAACCTATTTGCAATTCACTAATTTTTTACTTGAACGGGACAAAAGACAGTATACGGAAAGAGCCTTAGCCTTGTCAAAAGAAAACTATTATGCAAACCGTTTGGATTTCTTTCACCAGAACCAGGGTGCATTTAATCCTTATCAAATTAACGCTGAAGTTTTGCAGGCAAAGCAAATGCTTAGGACATCGCTAGGTAGCAAGATCTTTTTCCCCTTAAATGAATACGAAAAAGGCTTCCACATAAGATTCTTTGCAGGCATATTTTTAAAGAGTCCTCAACAGGGATCTGCACCTGATTTTCGGTTTAGTCTTCAGGGGGAAACACCCATTAGAGACCCTTTATATGAGAACGTATTTATAGGCCCTGAACACCCCATGGGTACATTGTGGGGTAATCAAACCACTGAATCCTTTGGTTATTTTAAATTTCCCACTCCATTAGGACTCACCTGGAACTGGTTGACGGCCATAAATATTGGTTATGACCTGCCGCTCCTGCCTCTGCGCTTGTATTTTGACACCGGCACTTATAAGGATGCAGGCTCCGGTTTCATTGGGTCAAAAAAATTTCCTTATGTCGCAGGCATCCAGATGAACTTCTTAAACGATGCCGTAACCATAAACTTCCCTTTGCTTATGTCGGCAGATATAAAAAATATTGCTCAGCTCAACAACCTCAGTAAATATTACGATAAAATCACCTTTACCATAAGGTTTGACAGAATCAACCCATTGGAAGCCAGAAGAAAATTGCATTTGCTACTGATTTGATACCTGATTAAGTTCTCTGATAAAAAACTGGCATCATAACATTATGCATATTAAAGTCATTTATTTACGACTAAATGTAATGTTTACTTGTCTATTTGACATTAATACATTACTTTTACTTTGAACTTAAAATCATTTACCATGAAAACAAATTATTTATTCCCTAATCAGTTTAAGAGAATCGGTTGGTTTCTTTTCATTCCGGGAATCATACTCGGAGTGGTATTTCTGATGTCTCAATCAGAATACAGTATCTTAAATGTCAAGGTCTTATCAATTGCTGAACAACCATTTTTTGGGGATACTGTATTTTTCACTTTTCCGGAGAATAACATTCTGGATGAAATTACTGGAATCCTATTAATCATTGGGGCCCTGCTAATAGCATTTTCAAAAGAAAAAGCTGAAGATGAGTTTATCGCTAAGATTAGGCTGGAATCATTGGTTTGGGCAACCTATTTGAATTATGGTATCCTTGTGTTGACAATAATCTTTGTCTATGATATGATATTCTTCTGGGTTCTTGTTTTTAATATGTTCACTGTACTCATCTTCTTTATCATTCGTTTTAATTGGGCTTTATATACATCAAAAAAACAAATAAGAGATGAAGAATAGTATAAAAGTGGAAAGGGCAAGAAAAAACATCACCCAAGCTCAATTAGCTGATTTGGTAAAAGTTAGCCGGCAAACCATCAATGCCATTGAACTGGGGAAATACAACCTATCTACCATTCTGG
>JBEPXC010000254.1:0-5450 GCA_041642035.1 Sphingobacteriia bacterium | reverse complement strand
TTCGGCTTCGCTCAGGGTGCACCTTCGGCTTCGCTCAGGGTCCCCTTCGGCTTCGCTCAGGGTGCACCTTCGGCTTCGCTCAGGGTCCCCTTCGGCTTCGCTCAGGGTGCACCTTCGGCTTCGCTCAGGGTCCTCTTCGGCTCCGCTCAGGGTGCACCTTCGGCTTCGCTCAGGGTGCACCTTCGGCTCCGCTCAGGGTACAGGGTGATTGAGGAGAGCCGAAATCAATTTATTTTGTTAAATTTGGAAATCTATTTGCACCCCTTAACATATATCATCTCAATTTGTATTCCTTAAGTCTGAAACATGAAAAACTTCATCAGAAAAGCAAAACAGCGCACCCGGACCCTTTGGAAGAAATTCAGCAATAATATTCTTCCCGGTAAAAAAGCAGGGGTGGGAGCTACCATCGGCATATTTGCCGGTTTTTCCATTGCCACCTTGGCCTTTATGCTAACCTATCTGAGTTCGCTGGGTTGGGTGGTGATAACTTTAATGAGTTTAGGCCTGCTGATTGCCTCATTGGGAATGGCCGTTTTGACTGTTGCACTGCTACGCTTGTTAAACAAGATACCTTTTTGGCTTATGGTATCCCTACTGATAGGTTGGCCTGTTTTAATGATGTATTTCCACACTACCATGCCCGGTACACTGATGGTATTTCTTATTATTGCCACAATCTCGGCAATGTTGGGTGGCGCCTTGTGGCTGATGAAAAAAAGATGGGGCAGGAGTAATACCCTAAGACGCAGCCTTATCATTTCAAATTTCTCTATTGGCTTATTGTTGCTGATTGGTTTACTCTATTGGATGGTGCAACCGGGGAAACTCATGGAGATGCCTGTCAATGCATCGATGAGCGTGCCTGAAAACCTGCCCCCGCAGCTTGCCCTTGACAACCCTGGTATTCCCGGGCAGTACAAAGTAAGCTTTCTGAGTTATGGTAGCGGAGAGGACAAGCATCGCAATGAATTTGGTGAAGATGCCGATCTGATTACCCAGCCTGTAGATGGATCTACCTTTCTGGACTCCTGGAATGGAATGAGTGGTAAAATGCGCACAAGCTATTTTGGCTTCGATCAGAAAAACCTTCCCCTGAATGCCCGGGTGTGGTATCCTGAAGGAGAGGGCCCTTTTCCTCTTGTACTGGTGGTACATGGCAATCATCTTGCACAGGATTTCTCTGATCCGGGATATGCTTACCTGGGAGAATTGCTGGCCTCCAGAGGCTATATCCTGGCCTCTGTTGATGAGAATTTTCTCAATGGCTCGTATTCCGACCTGTTTAGCTCCCTTGAGAATGAGAATAATGTCCGTGGATGGTTAATGCTCAAACACCTGCAGGTGTGGGATGAATGGACTGCTGAGCCGGATAATATGTTCTTTCAAAAAGTGGATATGGAGAATATTGCCCTCATTGGCCATTCACGTGGCGGAGAGGCGGTTGCACATGCTGCTTTATTCAACAGGCTGCCTTTTTATCCCGATAATGCCATGGAGACCTTTGACTTCAATTTTCATATACGGTCAGTCATTGCTATTGCGCCTTCCGATGGACAGTACCAGCCCTCCAGCATTCGCACGCCACTTACCGATATTAATTACTTTACACTACAGGGTTCGCATGATGCTGATGTGAGCTCTTACCAAGCCTTGCGTCAGTTTAACCGCATTGATTTTTCAGATGATTTTGATGGATTCAAAGCCGGCCTCTATATCTATTTCGCCAATCATGGGCAGTTTAACACTGTATGGGGGCGCAAGGACTATGGTGCACCACGCATCAATTTCTTTAACCTCAAGCAACTTATCCCTGAAGAAGATCAACAGCAGATTGCCTTGGTCTATATCAGTGGTTTTCTCGAAGCTACCCTGCGCGGGGCAAAGGAATACCGGCCCATGTTTATGGATCACCGTACGGCCCGCAACTGGCTGCCACAAACCATTTACCTGAACCAGTATGAGCAGTCAGGTACCCAATATGTCGGTCACTTTAACGAAGATCTTGACCTGTCCACGGCCAGCTTGCCCGGAAGTTTTATTGAAGCACACGACCTTAGTATATGGCGCGAAAAGAAACTCCCACTCAACTGGGGCGATTATGATACCCGCGGACTTGTGGTGGGATGGAATACCGAAAACAACGACACCCTGCAGCCTTGTTATCACATGATGTGGGCGCCGGAACACATCACCACCAGCAACAACTCCATCCTGGTATTCTCCATGGCTGAAACAGGCGGTAAAGCCGATCCGCCAAAGGATAAAAATGATAACGGTAACAAGGATGTAAATAGCAATGCCGAGACTGCAGATACCGAACCCGCCGATGAAGAAGAGATAAATCCTGATGAAGCGTTGGAAGATGAAACAGATGAAGCCGATGAAGCCGATGAAGAGCCTGTTCTTATTGACTTCACCATTCAGCTGACAGATGAGATGGGTAACATGCTTGAATTTCCACTGAGCAAATGTTCGCCCTTGCAGCCCATGATAAAACGTAAATTTACCAAGCTCTCCTTAATGCAAACGGCAAATGAAACAGAAAGCGTGATGCAACATTTGTATTTCCCCCTTAATGAGTTGAATGAAAATGGTGGGAAATTCAATTATGAAAACATTACGGGAGTTAAATTTATTTTTGATCGTACCTCCACGGGGGTAGTAGCCATAAACAATATAGGATTCATCACCCCATAAAGAATCACATTTTACTGGCTATCTCGGATTTTAAATATCTCTTAGAGACGCGCTTTTTCTGGCGCGTCTGCCACTGGCACCTCTCCTTTTCATTGGTTGTGAGTGACCCTGTATGGGATTACACTTTTGGCACGGCTATTTGATAAAATCAGATAAATGTAATTAATTACAGTACCTTAGCATAATTATTAATATATTGTTACCATGGTAAGTTTCAAATCACTCTTCCTGATTGCATCAGGTGATTTTTTAGGTGAGTAATGGTTTTGATAGCTTGTCTCGCGTTTCAGTGGGAAAACTAGAACGGGTTGAGCATTTTAATCCTTTGAGAGAAAAATGCTCATGCAAGTTTAGTTTAAAGATACTTTAAAATACTTTTGTGGTTGGCAAACTTCCAACCGATTATCTTAAAAGGAGAACATGGATAGAAAATCCGATGCTCTTAATCATTGCAACGCTATTATTTCACCCATCTAAAGATCGCAATACCCGAATGAATATATTTATCAAGCATATGGTAAGCATGCGATGCAAGCTGAAAGTGAAAGAAGAATTAAACGATATGGGGATAGATTTTCTATCCATCGACCTTGGAAGGGTGGAGCTTATCCATGATTTGACCCCTGAACAACATACCCAGTTGAAGAAGAATTTGCTGGCTTCAGGCCTGGAGCTGATGGACGACAAGAAATCTATTCTGGTTGAAAGGGTGAAAAATATCATTATTAAAATGATACATGAATCCGATGAAATGCCCAAAGAAAATTATTCAGATTATATAAGTAAACAGCTGGATTATGACTACACCTATCTGTCTAATATTTTTGCCGAAGTAAAAGGAATTACCATACAGCAGTATATTATCAACAATAAAATTGAAAGAGTAAAAGAGTTGTTGTTATATGACGAACTCAATCTTACCGAAATCTCCTATAGACTGCATTACAGTAGTGGAGCCCATCTCTCCAATCAGTTCAAAAAAGTCACGGGTATCACCCCTTCTTATTTCAAGAAATTAAAGCTCAAGCGTAAGGGAAATCTTGAGAATCTGTGATTTATGTAAGCCTTAGCTTTCTATGTGTAACACGTTATTTTAGGTTAAGGATTACTTTTACAGGGTAAAATACTTTACACCTGATCCCGCCAGTTGCGTGAATGCATAAATATTTTATTCAATGAAGAAACTTACCCCTTGGCTTACCCTGGCCCTAATATTTGTATTGAATTCCACCCTTTTGAAAGCTGAGAACAATAATGATCCTGTCTTAATTGATCAGGCAAATGCGGAAACTGAACTGGCCATGGTGAGGTCTGAGCAAGCTGTCAACACAGCTTATGCCAACGCACTCCTTGATCGTCTGAACGTGATAGACGAAATGAATATGGATGCTATGACTTCTTCCGAGAAAAATGATTTAAGAAAAGAAGTCCGTGATATCCAAAAGGAGCAAAAAACCCTCGATGGTGTTTATATTTCGGTAGGTGCAGCTATCCTTATCGTATTACTTCTTATTATTTTACTTTAATGCTAAGTCTATGAAGAAAACTGGCATTATAGTACTTGTGGCAGGGATTCTTATTACAATCTTTACCGGGTTTCAATTCATCACTAAAGAAAAGGTTGTTGATATAGGTGAACTCCAGATCTCCCGCGACAAAAAACACAGTCTGGCATGGTCTCCCTTTGTTGGTGTTGCCGTAATGATTCTGGGCGGAGGGATTATGCTGTATGGAACAAAAAAATAAGCTTCCTTTTGTACAGATAGTTTTACTAACAGAATCTCAAATAGAAACTGATCCTCTTGTAGGGACTGTAATTTAAGGTTTGATTCAGATATTACCTTTCAGTGGAGGGAGAGATTTCTTTAAGCTGTTTTATGAACTAAATAAACTCAAAAATAATGAGCAACTTACTTTATGTTATTGCGGTTATATTAATTATAGGATGGGCTATTGGATTTGTCGGATACAGCGCCGGGGGTCTGATACATGTTTTATTGGTTATTGCAGTCGTTGCTGTAGTGATCAGACTCCTCCAGGGGCGAAAAATATTCTAATAATGAATTGTTCTATTAATCCAATCTGAGGCTCTTAAAGCAACTCGTTTAAGAGCCAATGAGTTGGAATTCTCTGCATGATATGGATGTTGTATCCTTTTAATATTCATGTATTTAAATTTATTTTACTTTCTAATATTAATTAAACCCCAAATTATGAACTCAGCAAAAGTATTATTGGGCATTTTGGCAGGAGCCAGTGCCGGCGCATTGTTAGGAATTCTTCTTGCACCCCAAACGGGGCAGGATACCCGCAAGAAGATTAAAAAATCAGGAAAAAAGTATGCAAAAGATCTTACGCATAAATTTGAACAAACCCTTAACGGAGTGACAGAGAAATTCAATGAAGTAAAAGATGAAGTATCTGAATTTGCACAGCAAACAAAGATTAAAGCAGAAAAACTAAAAAAAGATAACGGATTGGGGACGAATTAAATCAGTCTGTTTGTCATGAGTTCTCTATGGGGATTGAAGAAAATCAGTAAGGGTAATAAATGAACAGACAGGCAATCTACAGATTATCCGGAATGCTCAGTTTTTCAATAAGCAGCATTCCGGGTTTAATATGCAATAGAGCAATCCTTAAGTAAACCTGATATTTCTTTTTAATAAAACAGTGGAGAAAGTTAAAAGGTTTCTATATTGGGTTGACTGGGATAAGGAAAAGAAAACCATAACATTGTTTTTAGGGAG
>JBEPXC010000253.1:0-5460 GCA_041642035.1 Sphingobacteriia bacterium | reverse complement strand
CCTGCTGTCCACCTGGGCATGTTTTGAACTACCCTAATGGCCTCTTCATCCAATCCACCACCAACACCTCTGAGGATTCTTACATCGGTAATGCTACCATCGCGTTCAACAACGAAAGTAACAAAAACAGTCCCCTGTATACCAGCCTCACGAGCCATGGTGGGATATTTTAGGTTTGACTGCAAATATTGCATAAGAGCCGTTTGCCCACCGGGAAATTCAGGATCGTCTTCCACGATGGTAAAGATCTGCTCTTCTTCAACTTCCTCTTCTTCTACAACGATAGGGGTAAACTCCTGTACTTCAGTAAATACAGTTGCTTCGGTATCAATCATGAATTCTTCTTCAATTTCCACATCATCATCCACAATAACCAACTCTGTAGAAGGCTCTGGTGGGGGTGGTGGGGGTGGAGTTTCCTGTCGGGTAATTGGAATATCCTCTTCTTCAATGATTTCGATATCCAATGAACCCAGATCTACAACTGATCTTTCGTATTGTTTCCATTCAAAAGCCATCCACACTAACAACATGGCGATAACTATTCCTATCTGCAGGAATATCCGCTTCTTGTTTTCGAGATCTGCTTTTGGTGTTTTCTTTGCTTCCATAAGGGCTTATTTATGTTGTTTGTTAGATGATTAGCCTGCTTAAACCATTACAAATTCAGGCCTGCTAAGATACGATTTTTTTAACTATTCTCCCAAAACATTGTTATTTATGTAAAAAAGACGGGATATATCTTTTTAAATAAAAGTAAAGAATTACTCCCATCAAACATCCGGTAACATCAGCGATTAAATCATAGAACTCACCCGATCTGGAATGAATAAAACGAAGTTGAATCCATTCAGTAAGTATACTATATACAACGCCTACAAGCAGTGAGATCGTATACGGGTGCTTTTTGAATACGTTTATTTCCTGCATGTGCAAACCATAGCTCAGCAAAAAGGTAAAAACGGCAAATACTGCTAAATGCACCAATTTGTCTAAATGAGGTATGTTTAAAAACCTTGACGTAGGAATGCTGGTGCCGGGTATACTTATAATCCATAAAATTGCCAAGGACCAAAGAACAGGAGGAAGAAGATAACGGAACTTCATAATATAACGGGATATTTCTTCACAAATTTGTTCTGGGGCAATAAATATGTTTAAAGAAAGAATTTTACTTTGAATTAAAGTGTTTCTTTATAGGCATCAGCACTAAGCAGGGCATCTATTTCAGCAGGATCGGAGAATTTAATTTTCACTATCCAGCCACCACTATAAGGCTCTTTATTGACGATTTCAGGGTTGCTTTCCAGCTCCTCATTAAATTCCACAATCTCTCCTGAAACAGGCATAAAAAGATCGGAAACCGTTTTTACGGCTTCAATGGTACCAAAAGTTTCTTCCTGTTCGAGGGTTTCGCCAACAGTATTAACCTCAATATAAACAATATCGCCCAATTCATTCTGGGCATAATCAGTGATGCCAACAACGGCAACATCGCCTTCTACTCTGATCCATTCATGATCTTTCGTGTACTTTAATTCGTCGGGAACGTTCATGTTTTGTATTTTTTTGTAGATATTTATGGTTTGTTTCTTAAAGGCCCAAAAATACAACCTTTTTCGCAACAAAAAAACAAGCAGTATAAAAAACTCGAAATTCAAAATTGAATATTTACCTTTACGTAAAAAAAAGAGACCCTATGAGCAAATATATCATCCTGACGGCATTAATCCTTCTGCCGCTTATATTCAATTCATGTAAAACAAAAAATGCTGCTTCCTCTGATTTGCCTTCAGCGCAACATCCTGATACCCTAACAGAGGATGTGACCAATAACGAGACCGACATGCTGGAAAAAATGAACACCTTTTCGCTGGGCTTTTATAAAACCCTAAGCAGTAGCCGAGCCAACGACAACTTCTCTTTTTCACCGGCTTCACTCAACATGGCTTTGGCGGTGGCCTATAGCGGAGCCCGGAATGAAACACAAAAACAAATGAGTACCGTTTTGGGCTTTGACACCAGCCATGATACCTTCCACCAGAAATACCATGATTATTTTTCAGGGGTGATGCAAATCAGCAAGGATACCCTGGTAGAATTTAATGTTGCCAATCGCATTTTTCTTGAAGAATCCTTTGACGTGAGAGATGAATACGTAAATCAGGTGCAGCAATGGCATGCCGGTGCATTTGAAAAAATCGATTTCCGAGAGAATCCCCGTCAGGCAGAGAACCGTATTAATACCTGGGTAGAAGAGATGACGCGCGAGAGGATTCAAAATCTGATCCCCCCGGGCTCCCTTAGCCAGCTTACACGTTTGGTTTTGGTAAACGCCATTTATATGAAGTCGGCCTGGAAATACCCCTTCGATAAAAATCGCACCCAGGAAAAAGAATTTCGGTCTGCATCAGGAGATACAGTAGCGGCCAGATTTATGATTCAGAGAAAAAGTGGCATCCCCTATTATGAGCACGAGAGATTTATAGCCATGGAGTTGCCTTATGCTACCAATGAATTGTCGCTCATTCTCATCAGACCCAATGAGAGAAACGTGCCCGACTTGTCTCTTTTTGTTCCCGATGGTGCACTCTATAGCGAAATTCTTGCGGGCTTACAACCTGAAACGGTAAAAATGGAAATCCCCTTGTTTAAAATAGAGAGCAGCTTTTCGCTCAGCAGCGATTTGAAATCAAAAGGCATGGATCAGGTTTTTAATCAACAAGCCGACTTCTCGGGCATTGCAGAAAACAAGGATCTTTTTATCAGCGAAGTTTTTCAAAAGGTATTCATAGAGATCGACGAGAAAGGTGCTGAAGCAGCTGCCGCCACCGGAGCCGTAATGGTAACAACATCAATGCCTGTTGATCCACCCCGTATAAAGGAATTTATTGCCGATCGTCCGTTTTTGTTTATCCTGAAGGAGAACAGATTTAACACCCCTTTATTCATAGGGCAATATGTGAAGTAAATCCAAAAACCAGACTCTACTTTTCTTCCAGCCCTTTGGCTTCATTCCAGAAGACATCCATTTCGTCAAGGGTCATCTTGTGCATGTCTTTTTGGGCTTCCTGACTTTTAGCTTCCAGGTATTCAAACCGACGGATAAATTTCTTGTTGGTGCGCTCAAGAGCATTCTCGGGATTCACATCAATAAAGCGGGCATAGTTTATAAGGGCAAAGAGCAGATCACCAAATTCTTCTTCAATTCTTTGGGGAGAGGCATTACTTTCAACCTCATGGCGCAGCTCGTTAAGCTCCTCCTGTACTTTATCCCAAACCTGGTGAGGGTGTTCCCAATCAAAGCCAACCCCTTTTACTTTATCCTGTATGCGATAGGCCTTTACCATAGCAGGCAGTGTTCTGGGTACACCCGCCAATACCTTCTTGCGTCCTTCCTGCATTTTTATTTTTTCCCAGTTTTCTTTAACCTGCTCATCATTATCCACCTTTACGTCTCCATAAATATGTGGGTGACGATGGATAAGTTTTTTGTTTATCCCTTCAATAACATCCTTTATATCAAATGCCTTCTGCTCCTCTCCCAACTTGGCATAAAATACAATATGCAGCAAGAGATCACCAAGTTCTTTTTTTACTTCTTCAAGATCGTTGTCGATAATGGCATCAGCCAGCTCATAGGTTTCTTCAATGGTAAGATGTCTGAGGCTTTCGATGGTTTGTTTTTTGTCCCAGGGGCATTTGGCCCTGAGCTCGTCCATGATATCGAGCAGTTGCCCAAAGGCAATTAATTTAGCATTATCCATATGATTTTTTTTTTGCAAAGGTAACAAACTATCGCGGCCCAAATTTGGGTGAAGGGTTATAAAAAACAAAACAACTCTTGATTGCAATGCCCAGGGAAGGAAAAAATCTATGATGTCAGGCTTCATGGTAAGGCAACACAAACTTGACCCAAAAGACCGAACCCTTTCGGTGCTGGCTATTAACACCGATTTGGCCACCCATAAGCTTTACCAGTTCACGGCTGATGATAAGTCCTATCCCCACCCCTTCATATTCACGGGTATAGGAATTATCGATTTGGGTGAATTTCTGAAACAGGAAGGGGATTTTATCGGGTTCGATTCCGATACCGGTATCTTTTATTTCCACCAGGATTTCCATGTTGGTGGAATTTAATCTGGAAGCATTTACCACGGCATCAACCCTACCACCGGGGGGAGTAAACTTCAGTGCGTTACCCAAGAGGTTTCCCAGAATTTGTCTGATGCGAAATTCATCGCCTATGAGTCTCATATTTGCAGGAGAATGATCTTCCAGGACAAGCTCAATACTTTTTTGCAAAGCAACAGCCTTGAATATGCTCATAACTTTTTCCATCAACATTCCCATGCGGAAAGGTTTGTTTTGAATAATCACCCCTTCGATTTCCAGTCTTGATAATTCATGGATGCAGGTGATAAGTTCGAGCAAGGAGTCAGATGATTCCTTTACTACCTTAAGCATTTCGTTTTGTTGGGCGCTCATGCGGGTGTGCAACAAAATGTCGGTCATGCCGATAATACCGCTCAATGGAGTTCTCATTTCATGACTCATATTATCCAAAAAGAGATCTTTGGCTTTAGCTGTTTTGAGTAATATTTCCTGTTCTTTTTCTTTTTCCTGTTTTTGTTTTTCCAGGGTATTATCCTTAATAATCCGGCACAGGAACTT
Organism: Sphingobacteriia bacterium; assembly: GCA_041642035.1. GTDB lineage: Bacteria > Bacteroidota > Bacteroidia > Bacteroidales > UBA7960 > SKVR01. Next base: position 783 of record JBEPXC010000253.1, on the reverse strand, counting down.
GTTTTGATTGGCTGTAAACACAAAACTTGTTACGGTAAGGTATTTAATATCGCCTGAAGCATTGCGAATGGTAATCTGCAAACTGAAAGGTTTACGCGACAGAGGGGAAATAAAAAACTGAAAGAATCTTTTTTTAAGTTTCAGAGCCGACTGCTGAGGATGAGATCTTTTAAGCAAGGGGTTATAAAGGATCGAGGATTCAATATCCCATGCATATTTACCTAACACTTTTTCTGCACTCAAACAGGTAATTTCCTCAGCTCTGGGATTCCATTTGGTTATTACCCCATCATCTTTGACCACAATAATAGCATCCAAAGATTGCTCAACCAGGTTTTGGAATTTGAGTTCACTTTCCCAAAGATTTTTCTCCGCCTTTTTGATTTCACTAATATCCTGGGCAACGCCGATAAGGAGACCGGATTTATGCACCATGCCACGGGTATAAATATGCATTGCACTGCCGCTGGGTAAAAAAAGCTTGAATTCAAGGTCGATAACAAAATTTTCGTTTCCTTTATTTCTGGCAGCCTTAGCAATCGTATCTTTAATTTTAGCCGCATCCTCTTCTTCAATATAGCGTGAAAGAAAATCATTCAGCATTAAAGTCTTAGTCTCTTCTTGTGGATTCACTAAGCCGTCGGGCTCGATTTTGCGGTACACCCCGGCATTAATGGTGAAGTTGTTGGTGTCGAAATCATATTCCCAGTATCCGATACGGGCAATAGTTACCGCATTGGTAAGTGCTCTGGATGTTTTGTTGAGCTTATAACTAATCTCGAA
>JBEPXC010000252.1:0-5467 GCA_041642035.1 Sphingobacteriia bacterium | reverse complement strand
CGGGTTCCAATCTCTCTTTCCCCGACACCGATTTCCCCATGTTCCGCCTGGCCGATGTATACCTGATGTATGCTGAAGCGCACCTGCGTGGTGGTGGAGGAAGCGAAGCCCAGGCCCTGGACTATTTCAACGAGCTTAGGGAAAGAGCTTTTGGCAGTGACATAAATAATGTTATCAGCTTAACCCTCGAGGGCATACTCGATGAAAGAGGGCGTGAATTGTATTGGGAAGGACATCGCAGAACCGACCTGATCCGTTTTGGAAAATTCACCGGAGGTGAATATGTTTGGCCCTGGAAAAATAATGTCCAGGATGGTGGTGCCACCGATGCCCGTTATCAGCTGTTCCCCATTCCCAGTGCTGACCTTACCGCCAATCCAAACCTGGAACAAAATCCCGGATATAATTAATTTTAAAATTAGATATCGATGAAAAGATTATTCATAATATTTACTGTTTTCGCCGGACTGGCCTTTATGGCGGCCTGCGAAAAAGATGACGAAAAAGTCACGCTTGATCTAAACCAAAGCGTAACTCCCGTTATTGATGTTTTGAGCCCTATTGTTCTTGTGGAAGAAAATGCCACCGATACCATTGTCATTTCGTGGTCCCGGGCGGATTATGGTCCACTGGATATTCCTTCCGCTACGTACCGATTGCATTTACTACATGCTGACAGTATTGATGTTACACTGACTGCAACAGATGGCACCTCATTCGAGATTACTGTCAATGCACTAAACAACAGGTTGCGCAATCTGGGTTTTTCACCTGATGTGGCTACTGATTTTCAGTTTAGGGTAAGTTCTTTTGTTGAAGTTGAAGATAACGGTACGATGCTTCATTCCGATGCGCTAACCGTATCCATTACGCCCTTTGAACCTGAAGAGCCCGTTGAACCCGAGGTCGCCTTGCTTTATGTACCCGGAGCGTATCAGGGATGGAGTCCCGAAACTGCACCCAATGTGTATTCTCCTGACGACAATGGCATTTACAATGGGTATGTCCATTTCCCTGCCGATGTTACAGACCTTAACTTTAAGTTTGCTGCCCAACCCAACTGGGATGGTCCTAACTATGGTTTTGCTGCCGAGGGTACTCTTGACACCGATCCTGGTGCAGGTAACCTGTCTGTTGATTCGGTAGGTACCTATTATATGACGGTAGATACCGAAGGACTTACCTGGAGTCATGAAATCAGAAATTTTACCCTTATCGGCACCTTCAACAATTGGGAAGCTGATGAACCCATTACATGGGACAATGAAGCCCAGGTATTTACCGCTACCATAGACTTTGTTGAAGGCGACAAGTTTAAATGGAGAGCCAACGGTGCATGGGATATTAACCTGGGTGCTAATACTCCCGATGACGGAACTCTTGTTCAGGGTGGAGCGGATATTGAAATTACTGAAGCCGGTAATTACACCGTTATTCTCGACCTTTATAACGTTGTACCCACGTATGAGTTAATTAAGAACTAATTACAGGTTCTGATAAACCAATCATAACCCCCGCTTGTCTATCAGGCGGGGGTTTTTTCGTTTTAGCTTAGAGCTGGAAGCTCGAAGCTGGAAGCTGGAAGGAAGAGAACAGAAGACTTCCATACCCGAAAAAGCTGGTAGCCCGAAGCTGGAAGCGACCAGAAGACTTTCCATTCCCGAAAAAAGCGGGACAGGCTATCCGGAGGACATGGAAACGTCTGGATTCGAAAGCTGAAAGGTGAAAGGGTGTAAGGGATATAAACCCGAAGCCTGAAGCTAATCAGGAGTCAGACCAGCAGTCTTCCCCAATTAACAATAATCCAAAATCATTACCCCCATCCTTTTTTTAAAAAATGACTATATTTGCAACTTTGTTGCAAATGCTAAACATTTGCATTTGGTCTTTGTTGTGTTAAGGTTGCAGGTGTATTTCGGAGATTTTTCATTCCTGAATCCACCTAATTTAGTCTTATCGCGAAATAAATTAAAGAATATCGGGTGATTAAAGGATTGTTGTTATTTATAATTACGGTAGTAATGCTTGTTCAGGTTCGGGCAGATTCCTACCCTGAAGCTGTTGAGACCGGTACTATTAAAGGTGTTGTCCTCGATGAAGATGGCCAAACGCTGCCCGGTGCCGGTATCATTTTACCCGTGCTAAACATGGGTACTGTGAGCGCAGCGGATGGAGCTTTTGAATTTAAAAACTTACGCACAGGCTCCTATGTGCTGCAGGTAAGCCACCTTGGGTATGCTTCAGAAAGCAGGCAGGTGAACCTGGCCTCTGATGTGGCTGAAATCACCATCGTCCTTTCACCCACCCATATCGAACTGCGCGAAATCGTGGTACAGGAAAGTGCAACAGGAATGGTGCAACCCGAAAAGTCGCTCAGCATTACCGTTGCCAACCGTGATTTTTTTGCCGGGGCCTCTTCTTTAACCTTTATGCAGTCTTTGCAGCGCATCCCCGGGATCAACGCCATGGATATCGGCACAGGCATTTCAAAGCCTGTTATACGTGGCCTGGGCTTTAACCGGCTGGTGGTAGCACAAAACAATATCAAGCAGCAGGGGCAGCAATGGGGCGCCGATCATGGACTCGAAATCGATGCCTATGATGTTGAACGCGTGGAGATCCTTAAAGGACCAGCATCGCTTATCTTTGGTTCCGATGCCATTGGAGGTGCCCTGAACATCCGTCCAGCGGTTGTAGCACAGGAGAATTCTCTGGAGGCTGAAGCGGTAGCCGTAGCGCACAGCAACAATGATTTAATAGGAGGATCAGTAATGACCGCTCTTAACCGCGAGGGACGTTTTGCCCGTTTCAGGGTCAGCTATCAGGATTTTGCCGATTACCGCGTGCCTGCCGATGAGTTTGTTTACAACACCTGGATCATCCCCATTGCCGACCGAAGGCTTAAAAATACATCAGGAAACGATCTGGCTATGTCTTTAACGGCAGGCATACGCAAATCCTGGGGCATAAGCAGCATCTCGGTGAGCAATTTCAACCAGGTAGCGGGTTTCTTTCCTGCCTCGCATGGAATACCCAACCCGGGCTCTCTGCTGCAAACTTCTGATCGGCGCAATCCGGATTTTCCCCGCCAGGAAGTTAACCACTTCAAAATAGTATCCAATACCAACTGGTTGCTGGGTGCCCAAAGAATTGAGTTTGATCTGGGTTTCCAGCAAAACCACCGCCAGGAACTGAACCCTCCTCATAGGCATGGTGCCGGGCCACTGCCTGAGAGCAACCTGGAGCTCGAACTTATATTAGATACCTATTCGTCCAACATCAAATACCACCACAGGCTGTCAGAAAACCAATCCCTGCTGGTAGGTCTAAGCAGCGCTGTGCAACAGAACCGGAGAGGCGGGTATAACTTCCTGTTGCCCGACTACAGGCAAATAGAAACGGGTTTGTTTTCCATTTACAATCAAAGGCTTTCACAGCAGGTGTTCCTGAATGCCGGAGTCCGGGTGGATGCTTCGCTCATTGATATTAAATCTTTTCAGGAACCCGTATGGCTTGATGAAACCACTCAAACAGGCTATCGCGAAAGATCTCCCCAGCTTCAGCGCAGCTTCTTTAACCTGGCCTTCAGTAGTGGCATTTCATGGATACCCACCCAGGCTATAAATGTTAAGTTTAATGCAGGTTCAAGTTTCCGCAATCCCACACCTATAGAGCTTTCAGCCAATGGTATTCATCACGGAAGCTTCCGCCACGAAATGGGCGATACCTCCCTGCAGGCCGAACGGGCCTGGCAGTTGGATGCAGGCTTCACCTGGCAGCTTGAAGAATTCTATTTACACCTCAGCCCCTTCGTGAACTATTTCCCCAACTTGCTGTTCCTTAACCCCAGCGGGCAGTTTTCTACCCTGCAAAGTGCCGGACAAATATACCGTTTTCAGCAGGCTGAGGCCCTGCACCTGGGAGGTGAAATCTATACCGACTGGCATATTACCCATGAGCTGCATACCTCAGTGGGAGCAGAGTGGGTGTGGGCGCAAAATCTAGACAATAATTATCCTTTGCCCTTTACCCCGCCTGCTGCTTTGGTCGGGGAGCTTAACTATTCCATTCCAGTAAAGATGGGAGTAGTTTCTGATATACACCTGATTAGTTCATTGCGTTCTGCTGCTGCCCAAAACCGTGTGGCACGCAATGAACCCGCCACCGGAGCATACACCCTTACAAATATTGGATTGAATTTTAAGCTTAACACCAGCGGGATTCCCATTCAGTTCCTGTTTATGGTCAACAATCTTTTTGATATCTACTACAAGAATCATCTGAGTTTTTATCGTATTCTTGAGCTTCCGGAGCCTGGAAGGAATTTCACGCTCAAAATAACCACCTCTCTTGCAAAACGAGCCTCTTAATACCTAATTTCTTACGCATTAATTTTTTTAATCTCATAATCTCTTAGAAAAATGAAAAACTACAGAATCTACTTTTTGACTCTCCTGGCTATTTCTTTTGGTTTTATGGCCTGTTCAGACGAAGAAACCGACACTGAAAAACCACTGATCACGCTTAATAATCCCCAAAACGAAACGTATTTTCATCCGGGAGATGAAATAGATTTCGACGCTGATTTTTCTGACAATGTAGCCTTGAAACAAATAAAGATCGACATCCATATTGCCGAAGGTCATGAGCATAAGTCTGCCGTTGAAGAGGGCGAATGGCACTGGGATACCATCGTTGATCTTTCAGGGCAATCCATGCGGCAGCAGTTTGATATTCCTGTTCCGCTGGCAACAGAGCATGGCGAATACCATTTTATTGTTTATGCCACCGATGAAGCCGGTAACGAATCCTTTCAGGCCATTCTGATCGATGTAGATTATGCCTTATGATGCATTAAAATTTATCCATCAACCCGCCAACTCTTAAAAGAGAGACCGTTTCGAAAGCCCATAAATAAATCAGTGTGCCTATAATCGCTTTTTTAGGCTCTTGAAAAATAGCATTTTACAAAGGTGTTATGTAAAGCTTATATTTCAGACGTTTCCATGTCCTCCGGACGATGGAAAGTCTTCTGGTCTCTTCCTTCGAGCTTCCAGCTTCGAGCTTCGAGCTTTTGTTATATATTAGTTCATACGGTCAAATAGGTTTCCTATTTAAACCGTAGCATAAGCGTATCATAAGCGTACCATAAGCGTATCATAAGCGTAGCATAGGCGTATTTACACGGCTATAATACGCTTATACTACGTCTATGATATGGCTCTGGTATAGTAATGGAATGGTTATACAGTTAGCTGGAATAATTTCCCAATGATATCGGATAAAGACACCCCTATATTTAAGTTCAATGGCTGAGAGCTTTGCACGGGGAGATTATTTGGGGATTTCTTTATGGGATAAGTTTTAAAAGCTCAAGAATGTCTTTATCAGAAAGGTTTTCAATAGTAGATTTATCATAAATGGTAAGAAGGTAAACGGTACCATCTTTGAAAACTAAATGGGTAAC
>JBEPXC010000251.1:0-5480 GCA_041642035.1 Sphingobacteriia bacterium | reverse complement strand
GCCAATTGTTCACTCATACCCATGGAAGGTTTACCACTCTCTCCGGGCATTTGTTGATGACCTTCACGAAGCTGCTCAAGCATTTTATTCATTTGCTCCTGCATTTGTCGCAAATCCTGCATTCCTTCAGCACCCTGACCACTTTGGGGTTGTCCCTGCCCTTGTCCCTGCATCTGCATCTGGCTCTGCATATCCTGCATACTCTCGTTGAGTAGCAATGCCAGATTATTTACATGCGTCATTACGAACTGTTGCCGCGCAACGCCTGTTTGCTTTCGGCGGTTTACCAAATGATCAATAGCATGTTCAATATTCAGGTTGATATCGGCGATTTCCCGGCTAACAATACTTTCTATCTGAATTTGTCTTTTAGCGAGTGCTCTTAAACTATCTTTTATCAGAACAAGGTCATCGCTTATTTTACGTTGATTTTGAATCAAAGAAATATATTTTGGATCCCGTATATTGACCGCCATAACCTCATCCATTAACTTTTCCTGCGAAAAGGAAGTCTTAATAAGATTATCCAGAATTACCCTCAGCGTTCGTATATCTTCAGTCAGATTTTCCTGTTGCATACGAGCCTGCATATCCATAAGACTTTGCTGCAATTGCTGCATTTTCTGTGATGCTCCTTTTTGACTCTTTCCTGCCTTCCCTGCCTCAGATTTACTCAATTCATCCAAAGCATGGTCAAGATCCTGCTTAATGTTCTCTTCCATTTCGCCGGTATCATCCAATGAATTTGGTCTGGTAAGCTCCTGGTTCTTTTGTACCATCTCATCAAGCAAATCAGTCAATTTATCAAAATTATCGTTGATTCTTTCCTGCTCCTCAGTGGTGGATTCCTCTAAACCTTGTTCCTCGATATCTTCTGTGAGTTTATCCTGCTCATCCTTTAAGCGTTCCATACTCTTAATGGATTCGCTGAGCATTCGTTCAACCTGTAATTGTTTAAAGAGTTCTAATGCACGGTCCAATCTCTGTTCCATATCCTCCATTTCAAATCTCATCTGATCGAGCATCTCAAAAGCTTTTTCCTTGTTAAGCTTTTCCATCTCCTCCTGAATTTGACGGTACAACTCTTTCATTTCCTCACTAAGCACTTCATCGAAAAGCTTCTCTAATTCCTCCTGCTTTTTTAATATTTCTTCATTTTGCGGGTTGAATTGTTGTGCTTTGGTATTTTGATCTTCTGAAAATTTTTTTAATTGCTCATAACTCTCCTGTGCCGACTTTTGTTTCTCCAATAAGTTTTTTAAACTCTCGTGTTGTTCCCAGCTAACCTGATCCGATTCAAGCATTGATCGTCGTAGTTTATCAATTTCCTCCTGTATGGTATTTACCTCTTTAATACTTTCACTTAACCCTGATTTAATCTCCTCATCGGCAGCCACCGTTTCAGCAAGCAATTCATCATAGTCGGGAATATTCAGACTATAAATAAACGAGCGAGAGAGTTTGGGTCCATTGACAGCATCATTGTCGGTAACTTCAAAGAAATACTCCATGCTCATCCCGGGCTTAATATCATATTGTTGTAAATCGATATGATAAAAAAATTCCTGATTTAGATTGGAACGCTCAAAAGCAATATCAACCTTATCAAATTTTGTCTGTTTATCAGATTCCTCGCCTTTTTCCATTACTCTGTAGCGAAAAGAAAGATTCGTAAAACCATAGTCGTCGGATATGACTCCTTTATAAAATAAATGAGAAATCATAACACTATCCAGGTATTCTTCCATGCTGATAGCAGGATACATATCTGCCACCAATCGGATGGTATAAGCCAAAGAATCTCCGACAAGATTGTTTTCATTAACTGCCCTGACTTGATAATCCAAATCCTTAAGCAACTTAGTTCGAAAGTGAAACACCCCTGCTCTTTCCTGTACAAAATTTTTTTCTATGCTATCCGCTGTAAAGAGTAATTGTTCTGTATCTTCTGTATAAACCACCCATTTCAATTCAGTACCCTCAGGAATACTTAAATCCCCAATATTGTTAAAACTCTCATCTGTTAATTGGGTATAGGTTGGATAACCGGCTTCAATGACGAAATTCTTGATCACCGATCGACTTCTTACGTCAATGGTATACGGTCCAAAAGAATATCCTCCGGCCTGAATAAGAAAATCAACAGCTTGTCCGATGCTTCTAAAATCGTATTCAAAGCGATTGGTTTGCTTTTTTACCATAGGGAAAGATCTGCCTTCCATTTTTAATTTCATATCGTTGGGTAACATACTACCGTCAACGACAACACCAAGCCGGTATCCCTGATTTTTTATTCCCTGTAAGGGTAGTTCATTGACAAAGCTTATTGAAAAAGGCGCCGGACGTTCATATTCCTGTTGATAATTGATCAATCGGGTGGCAGGCTCTTTAAAAATAAAGGGAAATAAAAACCATCCCAATCCCATTAATACTACCAATAGAATAAATGGTGGTATATATCGGGTATTTTGTCGTATATTTACAGCTTTCGAAAATCGTAAAGGGATTAATTTAGACGATTTCTGTTCAATGCTCGCTAAAATCAAATCACTTTTATAATCATCTATTTCAGCTGATTTGTGCAATTGAAGGGTATTGAGAATTTTATCATCGACATCAGATTTAAAATGTCTTCCCAGGATGACAGCAGCTTCTTCAATGCTCAATGCCTTGCCAATCCGCAATAATCCCAGTACCGGAATGAGAATAAACCAAATAAATATTGAAACACTGAAAAGTAAAAAACCAAAATACAAAATTGTCCTTACCGATGAACTGAAATACCCAAGATATTCAGTTAGCACTAGCAAAACAAACAACGATCCCACTCCAATGAGGAACAGAAAAACCCCTTTGATAATTTTATCAAGGTAAAACCTACGTATAAAGCCGTGAAGTTTCGAAAGCAGAAGATTATATTGAGAAGATATATGCATTGTGCAAGGTGTAACAAAAAGGAGAAGTATTATAAGAATCAACCTATAAATTTACAAATAATTAAAGTCGTTTTAGGCTAAAAAAATCTAATTTAGCTTTACAATATACGCGAATAACCATAAAAAAGACAGAACATGAAGTCATCTAAAGAGTTGATCAAGCAAAAACTTATTGATAAAATTAAAGCTTATTTTATCAACAATCCAAAAGCAAAATTCAACTACAAACAAATAGCCAAAAAACTTCCGGAAATAGAGGAAAAAAACAAGAAGTATGTAAATGGTTTACTGTACCAACTGGCAAAAGAAAATTTTATTGTAGAAGTTTACCAGGGAAAATATGTATTAAATCCTATTGAGAAGGAAAAACGAAGTAGTATAGGCCCAATCATCACGGGAAGGGTAGATATGAAACAAACGGGTAAAGCTTATATAATTACACCCGATTTGGTAGAAGATGTATTTATAAATTCTTCAAGCACCCATAAGGCATTGCATGGGGATCAGGTAAAAGTGCGCCTTTTTCCAAAAAGAAAGGATACCAAAATAGAAGGCGAAATCATAGAAATTGTAAAACGCTTTAAGACCACTTTTGTAGGGGTAATAGACCAACATCAGAATTTTGCTTTTCTGATTCCCGACAACAAAGCCACCCCCGTGGATATATTCATTCCCCTGGATCAGCTAAATGGTGCCAAATCAGGGCAAAAAGCCGTAGCCGAACTTACTGAATGGCCCGATCATGCGAAAAATCCCTTTGGAAGAATCATACAAGTCCTGGGTACCCCCGGCGAAAATGAAGTCGAAATACATGCTATACTGGCCGAATATAACCTTCCTTATACCTTTCCTCAGGAAGTAGATCAAGAAGCCGAAAAACTATCTGAAATCATCTCAGAGGAGGAAATCAAACAGCGTAAAGACTACCGTGATATTCTTACTTTTACCATTGACCCGTTTGATGCCAAGGATTTTGATGATGCCCTTTCTTTTGAAAAAATAGATGATACGACTTTCCGTATCGGGGTACACATTGCCGACGTTTCGCATTACATAAAAGAAAAAACCCTTCTGGAAGAAGAAGCTTACAACCGCGCTACCTCTATATACCTTGTTGACAGAGTCGTACCCATGCTACCGGAAAGGCTTTCAAATTTTATTTGCTCACTGCGGCCCAAGGAAGAAAAGCTCACTTTCTCGGTAATTTTCGATATGAACGACAAAGGTAAGATACTTTCTACCTGGTATGGGAAGACTATTATCAATTCTAACAGACGCTTTACCTATGAAGAAGTGCAGGAAATCATTGAAAATAAAGAAGGAGAATTCAAGGATGAGATCCTGGTTATAGATGCTATAGCCAAAGAAATTCGTAAAAAGCGGATGAAAAGCGGAGCCATAGGCTTTGATAAAAAAGAGGTGAAATTCCGTCTCGACGAAAAGGGAAAACCCCTGTCGGTATATTACAAAGAACAAAAAGATGCACACAAACTCGTAGAAGAATTTATGCTTTTAGCCAACAAAGCAGTAGCAGAAAAAGTGGGGAAAGTAAAAACCGGTGCCAAAGCAAAGACTTTTATATACCGCATCCATGATATTCCAAACCCTGAAAAACTGTCCAAATTATCTGAATTTGTTTCCAAACTGGGGTACCAGATGAAAACCGATACCAGAAAAAATATCTCCAAATCTTTTAATACACTGCTTAAAGAGTCGGAAGGAAAGGGAGAGGAGAATCTTATTGAAACACTGGCAATACGCAGTATGGCAAAGGCAGAATACTCCACCCAAAATATTGGCCATTACGGATTGGCCTTTGATCATTATACCCACTTCACCTCTCCTATCCGAAGGTATCCTGATTTGATGGTACATCGTTTATTGTACGCCTACCTCAACAAGGCCAACAGTTTTAATTCAGAAGTTTACGAAGAAAAGTGTATCCATTCCACCGATATGGAAAAACTTGCCCAAAATGCTGAAAGAGATTCCATTAAACTGAAACAGGTGGAATTTTTAGCCGATAAAATCGGTCAGACTTTTAATGGGGTAATATCCGGAGTTAGCAAATGGGGTCTTTTTGTAGAACTCATCCAAAGCAAATGCGAGGGCATGATTCGTCTGAAGGATCTAACCGATGACTATTACTACCTGGATGAAGACAATTACCAGGTGATTGGGCAAAACACCAAAAGAAAGTTTAAACTGGGTGATGAGATTTCGATACAACTTAAATCGGTAGATTACCAAAGGAAAGAGATTGATTTTGTGTTGAGTGAGTAGCAATGGGATATTAATATCCCTTTCAGGATTCTCATGATCTTTACCTTTCGAGTCATCACGCCCCTTTGTGGTGCGGAAGAGCCGATAAAGATAGTGAGTGGACTGCATAAAGGATTCTACAAATTAATATCTTTCTTCTACTTTTCCCTTGATGCAAAAGTAGCAAAACATCAAGGCTTCGGATAATTTCCGACAAGTCTAAGCTCACTCCGCTAAAAGTTTGAATGTTCCGCAAACAAAGGATTTATCTGTGAATAAGGA
>JBEPXC010000250.1:0-5489 GCA_041642035.1 Sphingobacteriia bacterium | reverse complement strand
ATTGATTCCGTTTCTCTCCTCCGAAGACACTCTACAAGGGCTGTTGTACGATAATGTATTTCTGTCTGATAATACCCTCTATGGACTTAATGAAGGGTTAAAAATAACACCCCTGAAAAATGAGAAGCTGCAAACTCAAATGAACCACTTGTCAGATGCTTTTATCACGCTTAAGCAATCGGCTTCAGTAAATCTCATGCCCGATTCATTATATTTCAACGCCCTGGATTATGAAGTATTGCTGGATACGCTTATGTCTAAAAAGAGAGTGCGGAATGAGTATCTGAAAATAATGGATAAAAAACCCGTTGAAAATATCCCGCACACTATAGACCTCACCTTCACTCAGCCTGAAGTTCCCCTTGACGAAGTATACGTAGTATTCGAGCTGGTTAACGATAAGGATCAGATTGTAAGCTGGCAGAATTTTGGTATACCGACCGATAAAAATGATTTTTCAATCATCATTCAAATGAATGAGCAAAAACAAGACTCCCTTTTATACATGCAGCTTTATATATGGAATGAAGCACCCCTGCCCTATTCTTTCGAACGCCTGAGAACCACCCTGTATGCCAGGAAAAACCCTTTAAACAACAATCGCTGATGATGAAAAAAGAGAACGTAAACATTGCTATACTGGCCTCGGGAAGTGGAACCAATGCAGAAAACATTATCCGCTACTTTAAGCAGCATGACACCATTAAAATCAGTCTGGTGATCAGCAACAAGCAGGATGCGTATGTTTTGCAGCGAGCCGCCAATCTGCAGGTTGATGCCATAACCATCTCAGCAAAGGAATGGAAAGATGAGAAAATGGTTACCGCCATATTAGACAAATACAAGATCGACTTTCTGGTTCTGGCGGGTTATCTTTTGCTGATCCCTGCCTGGCTGGTAAAAAGATATGCCGACAATATTTTAAACATCCACCCTGCACTGCTTCCCGCTTATGGTGGCAAAGGGATGTATGGCGACCATGTACACAAAGCAGTTATTGAAGCCGGTGAGAAGGAATCGGGAATTACCATCCATTATGTTAACGAACATTTCGACCAGGGCGATGCCATTTTCCAGGCCAAATGCCCGGTCTTCTCAGCCGATACCCCCAAAACACTCGCTACACGTATACATGCTCTCGAATACAGGCATTTCCCTGAAGTTATTGAAAAGGTGATTCTGGGGGATTAACAGGCTCCCTTCACACCATTCTGCAGCAAATTCCTACATCTGATTTAGGTGCTGGAGCACTGCTTTTACCCTTAGGCGAATAGATGTCATCCCGGGAGCCAAATATTTTCATTAGTTTTTTGACCTATCTCTGGTCCCTGCTTTTTTTTGACCCATACCCGGCCCTTCCCTACAGATAGGGAAGGGTGACTCCTGTGCTGAATGTCTGCTAAACAACTAAGACATTTCTTTTTCTTCCCTTTGTTATACAATGCCTAACCCACTATACCCACACTGCTCCCTTTGCCCGAGGGGCGGGTGGGTCAAAAATTATTTGCAAGCATCTGAATGTAACCGCATTAGCAAATATATCACTCGCGATTCTTTAAGACCAATTCTCAATCCTTCATTTGGTTCCGGGATGGATTTTCTCCTGATCAAGTTCTGACCAAGTCCGGAGATAAACCGTATTTAAACCGTAAATATACGGTTTAAATACGGTTTAAGTATGGACTTGGTATGACAATGGTATGCGACAATTAGATTGCTGGCAATCATGATGCACATAAGAACGGCCCGAATTGCAGAGACACACTGTTATACACTCAGAGACGCAAGGCTGTGCGTCTCTACAGGCACCATCCCACCATGCACCCCATCAATAACACGCAAAAAACCCGTTCATCCCAATGTGTTTGAACGGGTTTTTTAAATACTATTCGGATATTCCTCGTTTGGTTATTTCAGTTGCTGTAAAGCAGTTTCTGCTGCATTCAACATAGGCTGGTTCGAAATAGGCTCACCAACGGCCTGACGCATCCACTCCTGGGGAATAAGTCTTCCGGCAGTAAACATTCGGTCTGTTTCTTTTGCCAGGCTTTTGCCTTTTATCTGCTGCTCGATCTGAAACTCAATCAGATGTCCAATAGGATAGGCCGACAGGTACAGAGGATAACTAATCATATGAGAATAGATGGCCAGGATGGGCTGGTCTTCTACCCCAAAAACAGGTGCGTAATACTTGTTCCATACTTCCGTGGCTATACGGATGGTTTCTTCTTTAAGCTCAGCAGCCGTGGCATTGGGATTGGCATACAGCCATTTCCACACCTCCATGTCGACCAGCGAAACACCCATGATCTCATATGAACTCCAAAACTTGTCGAGTACATTGAGGTACTCCACATGGGGATCGTTGTTTTCGATGCCCAGCAGTTTAAGGTCGCGGGCCTGGTAAATAAAGGCCATTGCTTCGGTAAAGGCTGTGTTGGGCACACCACTCATCATGTAATGGTCAACATCATACAGGCTGACGGTTTGTTCTACATTGTGGCCAAATTCATGCACGGCAATATTATACCCCTTGTAATCCATACCATCTTCGGGTATGCGGGTGCGAAGGCGCGAGAGTTGTGAACGCATCTGCGCTCCCCAGGCATGTCCTGCACCACGGGCGGCTTCTACAGTAATTTTTGAGGCAATATAATCTGCACGGTCCTTGCTGTAACCAAGGCGGGTAAGGATGTTTGGCAGATCTTTTTCAAAAGCGGCAGCATCAGGATAACGCTCGCGGGTAATGCCATTGAGGTAATCTGCAGAAATAGAGCTGCGCGCTTTAAACCCATCATACCAAATATCATAGGGCCGAAGCTCACGACCCAGCCTGCTGCTGACCAGGGCACCCACATCCTTTAGCAGGGGCGAGCTTACCAGTTCGGTAAACAGCTCTTCCACCTGTTGCTGCGAAAGCTCCAGTCCCTGGTCAAATGCTCTCTCAATATAAGTAGGGTAGTTGGGGTTGAATGCATCAGAAGCTTTATGGGCCTTAAAATTGTTGAGCAACTGCTCATAGCGAACATCTGCTTCTCTTTCGGTGGTTTGCTTCTCTCCGTCACGAAATACCTCATTCTCATAAGGATTCCATTGCACTTCTTCATTGTTGATGACCACCCCGGGGATATCCTGATGAATGATACGTTTCATTACCTGGTAAATCATTTCCTGCTTAGCCAGGCCATCGTCTTGTCCATAATTAGATTTTATCTCATCGCGCAAGCCCCAGTGAGTGATCAGGCTCATCCCTTCGGGGAAAATTTTATTCCCTTCTTCATCCAGCAGTTGATCCATACGGATGTTGTACTCTGCAATATAGTTGTCGCTTTCGGTAGAAACCTTCGAAATCTCCTGACTGATACCGGCAGGTACCCTGGAGATAAAAATGCCACCCATGCGGGCATAGGCCCAGTCCTGACGTGACCAGCTTTCGGCCATCTGCGATTTCTCTTCCAAAGAGTAGAAGGGGAAGTTCAGGATGGTGATGAAAGCTATTTTGTTGCCAAAGAAATCATCGTAGAAATGGGCTCCGGGAGCATATCCGGCAAAAATGATATCGACGGGCTGCAGTGGTCCTACATCAAGGTGCAGGGCTTTGTTGAGCTCTACGCTGATTTGATTGCTATGTCCCCACAGGGCTTCAAAATTGGACGACAAGGACTTAAACAGCTCCTCTCGCGCCTGCGGATTATTTACATAATACTCCTTGCAAAATGTTTTAAAATCGTCAGCAGTGCCATCTGTTTCTCTCCACAGGGCTGCTACCTGCTCAACACCTTTGGCAATACGCTCGTCTTGTCCGTGTTGACTGGTGAGTTCATTAATGGTGATGGTAACCAGATCGGGAGAGATGAATGCCTTGTTGTTTTCGGGCTGCTCCTGCGATGAGCCGCTGCAGGCAGCCACGGTTGCAATAATGGCCATGATACAAAATTTTTTGATGATTGACATGGGTGTTAGGATTTGAGGGTTAGGAAATTAAACTTTTAGCAGCAAAAATAGTAAAATGGTGTTGATTTTACCATTTTATTCACTTCAGCATAACATTACCTCAATAAAGGAGAGTTTTGTAAGCTTTTTCAATAAAGGTCTGCGTGTATGTGCAGTAAAGGATAAGAAGCACTTTCCTTTAGGATTAGCACATGATTTTTTGCAGGTGCTCCATTTCAATTTGCGCCCAAATCCACTATTGCTACATACACGCAGTTATTACATCATAGTATGTGCAATCATTTAGTGTTCCTGAGGGGAATAGGGCAAGTGGGAGTCGTGTAGTACTATTTTTAATTTGCCTTCATCGTCTTTTACATAGGCAAAAGAATATTCTACCTTAACATCATCGCCACCTTCTGCCGGTGTGAAATAATAATTTCCCATGGCCAGGGCTACATCATCATAAATTTTTGTTCCAATGTTTTCCCAACGAACATCACTCCAAGGTTTTATAGCAAATCCATGATCTTCAGAATAGTTTTCATCGCCGCCAACAAAATAGGACAATGCACCATCAAAATCAGTACGAAATTGTTCTACTGAGGTTAATGTGGGCTTAAATAAAACCGTGCCTTCCTGGTAGTTGTAAAAGTTGTTGATGTGCTCAGCAGCGGCAGCTTTGAAATCACCCTTTTCAGTGTAAACATTTCCAATTTTTACAATACCTTCTCCCCAGGCTTGCTGAGCATCAGATACCTCCTGCTCCGTAATATCGGATTTCGCCTCTGTTTGAGTTTCAGCAGCATTTTCATTCTGCTGATTTAGATTACAGGATGTAACTCCAAATGAGAAAACCATTGCGAAAATCACTGCAATTAGCGTAACATTACCGCTTTTAGTAAACCTTTTTACTTCCATATCAAGTAGTATTAATTTATTGGTCCCTACTCTTTTAAGGATTTTCGGGAATCTCCTGATTTTAAACTGAGAGCCTTTGTTTCTTCTCAGTTATGAGGTCTAAAATACTAATTTTTTTTAGAATTAAACAACTATACAAAGTTTTTTCGGGTCAAGGGTGCGTCTGAAATGCACTGGATGGGGCTTTGTGTTAGAAGGACGACGCTTTGCGTTTGGGGTATGGCGTTTTTGCGTTCTGCTTTTGGGCCTATGCCATCATCTTCAAAGATCATCAAAAAAGATTGAGCATATACAAAAACTGTCAAAAATGCTAAAACGGAAAGATTTAAGCTTTTCTCAAATCACAGGGCTGGGGTTGGTAGGGTGAGAAGGGTTGTTTGTACTGAAAATACCGGGTCCCCAATATCATCTGTTTAATCGAACTATTATGTATTTTAGTTGTTTATTAACTAATAATCCTTCACCCCCACCCCGCTTAAGAAAAATATCTTCGTTGATAGCAAAATCTATCATAGCATAGAATCCAATTTGAAGCTCCTTAAACAAACATTTACATCGATGTTTCAGCGTTACTTTAAGGCAATGCCTTGAATACTTTTTTTCTTAACTTTATTAATTACAGATATGAAATGCAG
>JBEPXC010000249.1:0-5524 GCA_041642035.1 Sphingobacteriia bacterium | reverse complement strand
TACTCTACACTATCATTATTGTCATGTTTTATGTCGAAGAAACCTTCAACGGCATCTGGCGCATCAAACAATCACGCACCTTTGCACGAAAAGTAAGTGATTATTTTGCCATGATACTGGTGGCTCCTCTGTTCCTGATTCTTTCCAGCGCTGCCACCGTTTATTTGACAACCCAAATTTCCAATATAACGGGCAATCTTAACGTGTTGGATTTTTTAAGCCCGGCGATTTTGTTTTTTGTTAACCTCATCCCTTATGTGTTGATATGGATTGTTTTTATGCTGCTCTATATGGTGATGCCCAACACCCATGTTAAACCCACTGCGGCCTTAAAGGGTGCGCTACTGGCGGGATCAGTTTTTATTCTCTTACAATGGGGATACATCTTTTTCCAGGTGGGTGTCTCGCGCTACAATGCCATCTATGGTAGCTTTGCGGCTTTGCCCTTATTGTTGCTATGGATGAGAATCAGCTGGCTGATTGTATTGCTGGGAGCGGAAATATCCTATGCCTCTCAGAATGTGGAAAACTACGAGTTTGAACATGAAGCCAAAAACATCAGCCCCATCAACAAAAAGATTACTTCACTGTATGTCTACAACCTGATCGCCAAAAGGTTTGCTACAGCAGAAGCACCTCTTACCCCTCCACAAATATCACAGGAGCTTGAAATACCCATAACCATCGTACAGGATGTACTTGAAGACCTGAAAGAAGTAAAATTGATAAGTGAAACCACCAGTACGGCACATAAAGAAGCAGCCTATCAGCCGGCTTCGGATATCCACCAGGTCACCATAACCAAAGTAATGGAAAAACTGGAGTATAAAGGCATGGATACTCTTATTGCCAAAGAGAGTAAAGCGCTCGAAGAGTTGAAACAGACGATCTCTTCCTTTCGTAATACCCTGGCTACTATGCCCGAAAACCGAATCCTTAAGGACATTTAATCCCACATGGCTATAGCAATGTGCAAAAGATAACTATATCTCAGGCCCGTAAGAGGAATCCTCACTGAGATAGTTTTCCCAGGCTGCAGCAGCTGCATTCTGCTCTGCCTTTTTGATGGAGAAGTCTTTACCCTGTGCCACCACTTTCTTATCTATGCGAACATTAACCACATAAATTTTCATTCTTCTGCTGTTTTCCACTTCCTCGGCCAGTTCAAATTCCAGCTCTCTCTTCTCTTTTTGAGACCATTCAATAAGCTTGCTTTTAAAATTAATTTCTTTTGAAATTAATTCCTCCAGATCCAGGTGGTTTTGAATGATCTTATTAACCAGTACATTGTAGGTAAATCGATAGCCCTTATCGAGATAGAGCGCTCCAATAAAAGCCTCGAAGGCATCCCCCAGAATAGATGTACCAGCGGCCTGGTTTTCACGACTGGTTTGAATGAGTTTATCTATGCCCAACTTTCGGGAGAGCATATTAAGGTTCTGTCGGCTAACAATGCGTGAGCGTATTTCGGTAAGAAAGCCTTCATCTTTATAGGGGAATTTCTTAAAAAGAAAATCGGCCACACAAGAGCCAAGCACAGCATCGCCGAGATATTCCAATCTCTCGTTGCTGTGCCTGAATCCGTTGGTTCCTGGCTGAGCCATGGATTTATGACGGAAAGCCAGTTTATAAAGGGCAATATTTTTAGGCTTAAAGCCAAAAATATTTACTATAGCCAGCGACAGTTTATGCTTGTCGCATTTGTTTTTTTTAAATAACGAGCTAAAGAAGGACAAAATATTCAGAAATTATTCTGTATATTTTTTAAAAGCAATACATGCGTTATGCCCGCCAAACCCGAAGGTGTTGCTCATGGCCACATTAACAATTCTCTTCTTCGCTTTATGAAAAGTAAAGTCGAGTTGAGGAATCTCCGGATCATCGGTAAAGTGATTGATGGTAGGAGGAACGATGTCATTCTGGACAGCCAACACGGCGGCCATAGCTTCGGCTGCTCCGGCAGCACCCAGTAAATGACCGGTCATTGATTTGGTAGAATTGATGCTTATTTTATAAGCGTGCTCACCAAATAAATCTATGATCGCTCTGGGTTCGGCAATATCTCCCAGGGGAGTTGATGTGCCATGAGTGTTAATATGATCGACCTCTTCGGGCTTCAAGCCGGCATCTTCCAGCGTATATTTCATAACATTACGGGCGCCCAGTCCTTCGGGATGGGGGCCCGTCATATGATAGGCATCGGCAGACAAACCGCCACCGGCTACTTCAGCATAGATTTTAGCGCCTCTTTTGAGAGCATGTTCCAGCTCTTCAAAAACCAGGGCACCGCCACCTTCGCCCAACACAAATCCATCACGATCTTTATCGAAAGGACGTGAGGCCGTAAGGGGGTCATCATTTCTGACAGAAATGGCAGTAAGAGCATTAAATCCTCCTATACCCGCTTCATTTACGGCAGCTTCTGAGCCTCCGCCTACAAATAGGTCAGCTTTCCCCAAACGGATGTAATTGAGTGAATCTACCAATGCATTGGCAGCGGAGGCGCATGCAGAGGTAGTGGTAAAGTTAGGACCTCTTAGGCCCCACTTAATAGATATATGACCTGCTGCGATATCGGCGATCATTTTAGGTATAAAAAAAGGACTGAAACGCGGGGTCCCATCTCCTTTGACATAATCCCTTACTTCTTTCAAAAAAGTATCCAGACCACCTATACCACTACCCCAAATAACACCAAACCTATCGGGATCAAATTTAAAAGTGTCCAATCCTGAATCTTTCATGGCCTGATCAGCTGCAACCATAGCGTACTGAGCAAAAAGATCATATTTTCTTGCTTCCTTACGGTCAAAATGGTTGAGGGGATCGAAGCCTTTTACTTCGCAGGCAAACTTGGTTTTAAACTTTGATGTGTCAAACCTGGTGATGGGACCGGCTCCGCTAACGCCATTAAGCAAACCGTTCCAGAATTCCGGAACGGTATTGCCTATTGGGGTAAGAGCGCCTAATCCTGTAACGACTACTCTTCTGAGTTTCATTTAAAACTGCTTAGTTTTACTTATTGTTATTTTCTATGTAAGCAATCGCATCACCCACAGTGCTGATTCTCTCAGCCTGATCATCAGGAATGGCAATGTTGAATTCCTTTTCGAATTCCATGATAAGCTCTACAGTATCCAAAGAATCCGCGCCCAAATCGTTGGTAAAACTTGCTTCGGGGGTTACTTCTTTCTCGTCTACGCCAAGCTTATCAACAATGATAGCTTTAACTCTTGTTGAAATGTCAGACATGTTATCTCCTTTTTTTTGTTAAACAGACTGCAAAGAAAAATATTATAATCATCATAAACAACTTTTTTTTAGTGAATTTTTTATAACCAACTACAATACATTGATTTACTACCTATTGCGGCCAACTAAAACCATAGTTTAACAGCTCTTCTCCAAGGGGCTTTATCACTCTTTTTTTGTGAAAATTATCAACTATCAGTGTCTTTTACAGGTTTGCCTTTCTTGTCACGTACCCAATCCTTATTCCTTTGCATTAATTTATCCCTCTTTAAGCACATTTGTTAGGTTAGGCACCAGGATGTGAAAATTTAATCCAGCAGGAAAATAATGTCTGCTGATATTTTCTATAATTTTGAGCCGTTTTATACCCATTTTCGCTAAAAATATCTGAACAGCCACTAAAATGAAAATTTTTAATACTTTTTTCAAAGCCTTTCCCTCTTACCTGGGTTTCATTTTTATTCATTATTTTTTTCTCTTAGCATTCCGTATATGGGAATGGATGTATTTCCCCCAGGTAGGCTCCTTTAGGGATGCAGGGTTGGGATGGGCCGGCGACCTACTGATCATAAACATGGTGTTGCTGATTGTTTATCTGCCTTATAGAGCTCTTTGGGCCTGGAAAAAAGTTGCTGCCTATGCAACCATGATGATGCTTACGGTACTTTTCTATACTTTCTATGCTGCTATTGAGTTGAATTTCATCAGCCATCTGCAAATAATTGATGTAAGAGCTTTTAATTGCTCATGCACAGAGTCATTCTCAGCTATACTCAGCAATGTGTCCACCACATCCTTACTGCTGGCTGGCGCTGTGGTAGTTGTTATGGGCATCCTCTTATATTATTTATTAATCCATAGATTCCCTCTAAAAGGCCCAAAATGGATTTCGCAAATCATGCTGGTTCTGATGTTGCTTTCTTTCCCTGCGGTTTTTGAGTTGGGCCTTACCACCGATTTTTTCTCTTCCTCTGATCAAAGAATTAATAAATCCATCTTTTTTGCAAGGACCAGCTTAGGCTGTTCCCTGGGTTTTTACTCCCCAAAAGATGAAGAGCCAAGGGGCACAGCACTTTTTCAGGAGGTATCGCAGAAACAACAGTTTATCCTTCCCACAGAATATCCCTTGTTACATAAACAACAACCCCAGGATTGCCTCAGCCAGTATATTACTAAGAACAGTTCAACAGCACCGGATATCGTGCTGCTGGTGGCAGAGGGTTTGGGAGATGAATTTCTTTTTCCCATGCATGAAATATCCTTTATGCCTTTCCTGAGTCAATTGCGTAAAAAAAGTCTTTACTGGAGCCGGCACTTGTCGCCCGTTGGAGAGGGCACTTCTCCCTTTCCCTCCTTGTTGTCAGGACTACCCCTGGGACAAAAGCAACTCTCCGACCTGGCACGTATCCCCTATCACTTTTCCCTGATCAATGTGCTCAACAACAACAATTATCACACCTCTTTTTATTATGGTCAATGGGCATGGAAAGAATCCAATGAAAAATTCCTCAATCAGAATCATATTGATATAATCAGCGATGCCGGTAATTTTGGTTTGCAGCACCAAAGTAACCTTATCGTGGAGCAGAACTACAAGTGGGGCTACAACGACAGGGATCTGTTTTCAGAGTATCTCAGCCAAACCGATACCCTCACCTCCAGACCCCGCTTTGATATTATATATACCAGCTCTGCCAGGTTTCCTTTTGCTATGGCAGATAAGGCCAGTTATGAAACAGCTTTCACGGCTATCGTTGATCAGGTTGAGGACAACGATCTCAAAGCATATCTTACACAACACGGTGGCTATTTCCGCTCTCTTATGTTCAGCAATGATGCCCTGGAGTATTTCTTTAATCAATACAAAAGCAAAAGCAACTACAACAACACCATCTTTATTATTACCGGTAGTTATCCCATACGCCAACTTGCCACCCCTCATCCGTTGAAGAAACATCATGTACCTATGATGATTTTCTCACCCATGATCAGCAAGGGGGTGGTATTTGAAAACATAAGCAGCCACTACGACCTTTATGGCACTTTGCTGGGTTTTCTCTCTGCACAATACGACATAAAGGTGCCACAACATTCTACCAGCATAGGAAATACTCTTTGCTCTTCATCCCATTCAGGGCCAAAAGCATTGATTCCGTTTCTCTCCTCCGAAGACACTCTACAAGGGCTGTTGTACGATAATGTATTTCTGTCTGATAATACCCTCTATGGACTTAATGAAGGGTTAAAAATAACACCCCTGAAAAATGAGAAG
>JBEPXC010000248.1:0-5560 GCA_041642035.1 Sphingobacteriia bacterium | reverse complement strand
TGGTGGAAGAATATCTCTATTCGGCCATGGAAGACTATAAGATCGATATCATGATCGAGACCGGGCCCAATGCAAGGAGCATTCAGATTACACTAAGTCCTTTTACTCTTATCGGTGCTACCACCCGTTCGGGTTTACTTACATCGCCTTTAAGAGCCAGGTTTGGCATCAATGCAAGGCTCAACTATTATGATACCGCTCTGTTAAACACCATCATCAGACGATCGGCATCGATTATTAATGTGGAAATAACCTCTGAAGCTTCCATGGAGATTGCCCGTCGCAGTCGTGGTACACCGCGTATTGCAAATGCTCTTTTGCGGCGTGTAAGGGATTTTGCCCAGGTAAAGGGAAATGGAAAAATTGATCTTGCCATTTCTGTCTATGGATTGGAGGCTCTTAATGTGGATAAAAATGGCCTGGATGAAATGGATAATAAGCTCCTGCTTACCCTCATCGATAAGTTTAAGGGAGGTCCTGCCGGGCTTACTACATTAGCCACCGCGGTAGCCGAAGATCCCGGTACCATCGAAGAAGTGTACGAACCTTTTCTGATTCAGGAAGGTTATCTTATGCGTACCCCCCGTGGTCGTGAAGCTACTGACCTGGCATATCAACATCTGGGCAGGTTAAGAACCCCCTCACAGAAAAGCCTGTTTGATTAAATGGAATCATCTGACACCGCAAATACCATTTACCAGCTGGGTTTGCTGATTAAGCATAAGGCCCATAATCTTGGATTCGACGCTTGTGGATTTGCCCGGGTGGAGGAGGTGAACCACCAGCATGGCTCGCGATTACTTCAGTGGCTGGCGGAAGGTCATCATGGCCGCATGAAATATATGGAGAATTACAGGGAGCAAAGACTTGATCCTTCTGTACTTGTCCCTGAAGCAAAGTCGGTAGTTGCACTGGCCATCAATTACCATCAGGAAAATTTTCAGCCAGCAGAAGCTCATTACAAGATTTCACAATATGCAGCCGGTATTGATTATCACTACGTTGTCAAAAGCAAGCTTTACCAACTTCTGGAATTCATTCAACAGCATATCCCAGCCCAAAACGCCAGGGTATTTACCGATTCTGCTCCTGTTTTAGAACGATATTGGGCTCAGAGGGCGGGGCTGGGAGCCCCGGGCAAAAACTCATGTCTTATTTTGCCCCGTAAAGGGAGCTACTTCTTTTTGGCTGAAATAATCCTTGATGTAGAGCTTTGTTATGATCAGCCTCTTGAAAAGGATTTTTGCGGAACATGCTCACTATGTATGGATGCATGCCCCAATAAAGCCATTGTTGAGCCGGGCAAGATCGATGCCCGTAAATGTATTTCTTACCTTACTATTGAGCTAAAGGATGATGTTCCTGAAGAGTTCGTTGGAAAAACATCTCAATACATCTTTGGTTGTGATATTTGCCAGCAGGTTTGCCCTCATAATAAAAGTTTTGCAACTCCCTGCAATGAACATGACTTCCAACCGCTCTCTGCAATTAGTTTATGGAATAAAGCAGACTGGGATAATCTACAGAAAAAAACTTTCCGCAAGCATCTGCTAAAAACCAAATCTTCCCTGGCCCGGGTATCTTTTGATAAGCTAATGAACTCGATGAAAAGCATTTGACCTTCCCCCGTGTTCATTAGCTTAGATGCTGCTATTGGTTGCTCATAGATGAAGCAAGAACAAATTCTGTAGTCTTATCTTCTGTAACAATCTGTCCGTCGAACAGGCGTATAATTCTTTGTGCATAGGAAGCATCTCTTTGAGAGTGGGTAACCATGATGATGGTTGTGCCATTCTTATTAAGTTCTTCCAGTAAATTCATAACTTCATCACCATGGGTAGAGTCCAGGTTACCTGTAGGCTCATCGGCAAGGATGATATGTGGCTTTGCCACCACAGCGCGACAAACGGCAACTCTTTGCTGCTGACCTCCTGATAGCTGAAGAGGGAAGTGATTCTTACGATGCATAATTTGCATGTGATTCAGTACCTCTTCAACACGTTTTTTTCTTTCTGATGAGCTATATCCCAGATAAATAAGAGGAAGCTCTACATTTTCATAAACACTCAACTCATCGATGAGGTTGAAGTTTTGAAATACAAACCCGATGTTCTTTTTCCGGAGATTGGCTCTTTGCTTTTCGGAATATCCCGCAACATTGGTGCCCAGAAAATTGTATTCTCCGCTATTGGGGTTGTCAAGCAAACCCAAAATGTTAAGTAAGGTGGACTTTCCGCAGCCTGAGGGGCCCATTATGGCAACAAATTCGCCTTCTTTTATTTCAAATGAAACATTGTTGAGCGCTGTGGTTTCTACCTCTTCGGTACGAAACACCTTGGTTAAATCTACGGTCTTGATCATGGTTTAAAATTATTAGTTTGATAATAATGAAAGTAGGTATTTTTTATAATTGTGCATCGAAAATTTATTTAAAAATGAGCCTTTCCTTGTTGCCAAAGACATCATAGGAGGAGACGATAACCTGTTCTCCGGGCATTAATCCTTCCTGCACCTCGTAGTGGTGGATGTTTTGTCTGCCAATGCTTATAGCTCTTTTGGTGGCTTCATCACCTGATGGATTCAGCACATAGATCCAGTTACCTCCGGTTTGCTGATAGAATCCTCCCCGTGGGATAATAATAGCATCAGAAACCCCGCTGAACTCCAGTCGCAATTGTATGGTTTGCCCCCTTCTGATGGATTCGGGGACCTGTTCGGTAAAATACAAATCCACCTCAAATGCACCTGCGCTGATTTCGCTGTAAATTTTCTGAATCTCCAGATGATAGGTTTGACCCGAATAATCAAACTGCGCCTTCTGACCCAGGTGAGTGCGGTTGACATATCGTTCATCTATGCGTGCCCGTAGCTTAAAGCCATCGAGAACATCAACCTGTCCGATGTTTTCGCCTGCATTTCGGGTTTCTCCTATCTCTGCATGAAATGAAGACAACTGTCCATCAATGGGTGATTTGATAACCAGATTCTTCAGATTCTCATTCAACATTTGCAAATTCTCCTGCATACGATCAATGGATTCCTTTATTTGTACCATTTGCGTTTGAGTATATATGGAGTCGTGTTGCATGGCACGAAAAGCAATGTCATATCTTCGTTGAGCGATTCGAAACTCTCTCTCCGAAAGTTCATACTCTTCCTTAGCGATATGATTATTTTTATAAAGCTCATTCTTCCTGTTAAAATCGGCGGTGGCCGTTTCTTTTTGGTATTCAAGGTCGGCCATTTGCCTTTCCAGGGTAAACTTGTTGCGTTCCAGATTAAGTTGGGTGTTTTGATAATTGTTTAATACCTCCAAAGCTTGATTCTCTTGAAACATATAATCTTTTTCAATGGTGGCATTGGTTAATCGTAGTATAGGATCCCCCTTTTCTACCGTGGCACCATCGCGAACAAATATTTCATCTACACGGCCACCAAAAACAGCATCGACATAAATAGTGACAATGGGTTGCACTACACCGTCAACAGGTATGAATTCCTGAAAACTTCCCTGCTCAACCCGAGCAATGCTTATCTTGTCTTTTTCTACATACAGACGACTGCTTTTATCTCTGAAAAACAGAAGGTATATAATTAATAAAGCCAATGCACTCAATCCTACAATGGTAGCAATCTTGCGGGGAGTCCATTTTTTCTTTTTTATTATTCTATCCATAGTGGTATAAAAATTTTTCCTTTTTAAGAGCTAAATTAGTGCCAACTTATATAACAAACAATAAATCAACGATGTATGTGATGATCTCCAATGACTGCTAGAGTCAGTTGTTCGCCAGCGACCAGTTCCTGTATTAAAACCGAACAAGTATTCTGCGCAACAAAAACAAGTATAATTTACAGGCATGGAATCGATTAAATGCATTAAATTTGGCGTTTGTCAACATTTTTATGTTCTTTATGTTAGCATTGTGGTTGTATAGCATGAAAAGTTTTTCTTTTTGGGATGTAAAATTATAATATTTTTAACGTGGAAAACAACAATTCCCCAACCCAAATCCTTCTAAGGCTGACACGCTCACTGATTCTTAATGATATTGGTGAGCTGAAAGGTGCCCTTGAATTAAGCCTGGGTGATGTGGCAAGCTTGTTTTCAGCCCAACGGGTGCTTGTTTTTCAATATGATACAGACAACCAAAACTTTTCTGTTGCTTTCGAGTGGCATACTCATAAGCTGCCCTCGCTAAAACCAGTTCTGAAAAAGTTGCATTTCAGAGAGTATATGATTCTGGGCAGGTTTAAAGCAAATTCTTCACTGCTCTACATTAGAAACACCTCCGATTTACCCGACACCTATCCCTTCGATAGCAAACTCTTCAGAGATTTAAACTGCCAAAGCTATATTCAGGCAATATTGTCACAATCCCAACGCACCTTGGGGTTTATTGCTGTTATGAATAATCAACCCAGCCTGGAATGGGAGGATAATTATGCTGAGTTTCTTGAAGTGGTTGGTGAGTTATATAAAATACTGATAACTAAGATTAATGAGTTGTCTGCCTCCTCCCGGGAAAACAAGCAGGAGGTCAGGCCTATGCCATATCAGGCATTACATCTCAAACAAAAGGATTCCCTGCAATTCTTTGAGAAGATCTTTGGCCACCTGCACTATGGCATTGCTCTGTACGATACCACATTCCGTAAATTTGTCTTTTCAAACAAACGTTGTCGTGAGCTGCTGGGCATTGAAAGTCAAACCTCATTGCACTCCCGGGATGTATTTAGCATATTTAAGGAAAATGGTTATGACAGTCAGGATTTTTTCTCTTCCGATACCAGGATGATGGTAAAGGATTTCACCATTACCCATCTCAACCGTTATCTCAACGGATCGGTTAGCCCGGTTTCCGATGCCCCATGGCTTGTATTGAGCTTCACCGATATTACACCCATTGCAAACTACGAAAAATCAGAAAAAGAATTTCATCAACAATTAAAGACACTTAGTGAGGCTGCCGTTGAGTTGATCACTCCATGGCAGGGGAAAGAAGATATTTTTAAATATATTGGTGAAACAGCCTTTTTATTACTCAATAATGCCATTGTTATAGTCAATAAGTATTTTGAAAAAGAAGCCTATTTAAAAACGGTCTATGTTAAAGGTTTTGGTTTCTCAATAGATTTAATTACCAGCCTCATAGGAAAACATCCTCTCCATAAAAAATACCCCCTTGACCTCGACAGTGAACCCTATAGGAATATCATTTCAACCAGAATTACAGAGTTAAGAGGGGGTATTGTTGAGTTATCGCTGGGTACCATAGCCGAGCCGGTGGCCCGTAAAACAGAAAAAATTCTTAATGTAAACCGTATTTTCAGCTGTGGTCTTTATGCCGGAAACACCCTTTATGGCACCATCAGTTTCCTGATGAGACCCAATACTCAGATCAACTTTTATGTGCTGGAAACCTTCTCCCGAATGGCTTCAAATGCCCTATATGCCTTCGAGATTAGTAATAAGCTCAACAAAACATCCAGAGCACTTACCGATGCGGTAACTATTGCCCGTATCGGATACTGGGAATATGATTTCGACACCAACAAC
>JBEPXC010000247.1:0-5575 GCA_041642035.1 Sphingobacteriia bacterium | reverse complement strand
GGGGATTATGCACCCTCATCGGCACATCCACCAATATCCTGGTGAGTGGGATTGCCAAGGAACATGACATGGAGCCCTTTTCTATGTTTGAGATGTCCCGCCTGGGCCTGGTATTTTTTGCAGCAGGTATGGTTTATATGATGGCAGTGGGCATCAGAATGATTCCCAAACGAGATACAAGTGAAGGTCTGGTGCAAAAATTTGGAATGGGTGATTATCTTACCGAAATCATATTACTTCAAAATGCTCCCTCGGTGGGGAGGAAACTAAAGGATAGTCCCCTGACCAAAAGCATGGACATCGACATCCTGGAAATTAACAGAGAGGGTCAGCGGTACTTTATGCCCGGGGCACAAATGGTTCTTTTAGAGGGTGATATTCTCAAGGTCAGATGTTCGCTGGATACCATAAAGACGATCAAGGAAAAAGAAGGGATCGCACTTAAATCGGACATGAAATTTAAGGATGCTGACATAGAGGGCGATAACATCATCCTGGTAGAAGCGGTAATAGCCCCCAACAGTGAATTTGAGGGGCAAACGGTCAAGCAAATTTCCTTTCGGCAACGTTTTGGTGCTACCGTATTGGCTATTCGCCATCGTGGTGATATCATGCGCGAAAAAGTGGCCACCACCATTTTACGCTCGGGCGACACCTTACTCATTGAGGCACAGAAAGACAAGCTTGACATGTTGAAACAGCTGCAGTTACATGGTCGCAACACCTTTCTGATCGTATCGGAGGTGGGCTTCGAAAATTTCAAAACGGATAAAATCATTTATGTGGCCGCTGCCTTAGTAGCCATCATCGCCATTGCTTCCTTCAACATTTTGCCCATTATGGTGGCAGCCTTGCTGGGCGTAATTTTTCTTATCCTTACCAACAGCATCAGCATGGAGGAAGCTTATCGTGCCATCGACTGGAAGGTCATCTTTTTGCTGGCCGGTGCCATGAGCCTGGGCATTGCCATGGAAAGCAGTGGTGCAGCCATGTTGCTCTCCAGGCTTCTGGTGGATGGCACCGGTTCATGGGGTCCCACCGCGGTAGTATCGTTGCTTTACCTGTTTACCATACTGCTCACCAGTGTGATGAGCAACAACGCCAGCGCAGTATTGCTTGCACCCATAGCCATAGCTGCTTCTTATGCCATGGAGGTGGATGCACGTCCTTTTCTGATGGCCATTACTTTTGCGGCCTCCTCAAGTTTTATGACCCCTATCGGTTATCAAACCAACACCATGATTTATGGAGCAGGTAAATATAAATTTATAGATTTTGTTAAAGTGGGTGGTCCTTTGAATCTTATCTTCTGGATTATTGCTACCTTGCTCATCCCGGTGTTTTTCCCATTTTGAATGTTAATACAATGAAAGAATATTTATCAGAAGCATATACCACACTGGAAGGATTTCTCCAATATCCCCTGTTTTCGATGGGCGAAACAGACATTACCCTGGGATTGATGTTGTATTTAATCATCTCCATGATATTGCTGTTCTTTCTCTCGGGAAAGTTTCAGTCTTTAATGCAAAACCGTATTCTGTTGCGCTACAAAGTAGAATTAGGATTGCGGCAAGCCATCAGTACCATTATACGTTATGTAGTTATTGTGGTGGGGATTATTGTCATTATACAAAGTACAGGCATTGACCTAAGCTTCCTTACCGTGCTGGCTGGTGCTCTGGGCGTAGGTATTGGTTTTGGCTTGCAAAATGTGACCAATAACTTTGTCAGCGGCATTGTCATTTTACTGGAACGCCCCATCAAAGTAGGCGACCGCATCGAAATAACCAATCCGGCAGGCGAAACCATCAACGGGGATGTGGTGAATATTTCCGGAAGAGCCACCACCGTATTGACCAATGACAACATCGCCATCATTGTGCCCAATTCAGATCTGATCACCGCTACAGTAATCAACTGGAGCTACAACGACCGCCGGGTGCGGTTTAATTTTAAAATTGGAGTTCATTATAAGGAGGACCCTGCAGTAATAAAAAAAATACTTAAGGAAGTGGCTGCCGAAAATGATGGCGTCCTGAACTCTCCATCACCGGATGTCTTGTTCGATGATTTTGCCGACAGCGCCATGGTGTTTATCCTTAGGGTATGGACAACACGCTATATACAAAAACCCGGCGTTCTTAAAAGTCAACTCTTTTATGCCGTACACAAAAAGTTTAAAGAAAACAATATTGAGATTCCTTATCCACAAAGAGATCTCCATCTTATATCAGACCGCACTCATAGAAAGAACAAACCCGACATAGAGCTCACCTAAATTTTTTTGAACCATTCCCGGCCCTTGCTTTTTTCTTTTGACCCCTCCCCGGCCCTTGTTTTTGACCCATCCCCAGCCCTTCCCTACAGGCAGGGAAGGGTGACGCCTGTACTGAATATCTGCTAAACAATGAAGGGCTGGCTTGCCAGTCAAATGATTTCTCTTTGCGCCGTCATAAAATAATTGCTTCTAAAACCATTTTTTCCGGCGCAGTTTTCGATCGGTTCCTAAACCCCGGGTTCACACCCGGGGCTAATAACATTAAGCCCACTACGGGGCTTTTCATTCTTCGAAAGATCTGGGAGGGTGCCCGAGGGCGGGTGGGTCAATATGCTGGATATAGGATAAAAAACATTCCCATAAGCTTGGCAATTTTTAGTAATTTGGCTGTCTGATATTTATAAACGAACACCATGGTTATGAGCACTAAGAGTTTACCACACTTATTTGAAAAAAGTGTGGAGCAGTTTTCAGATAATACTTTTTTGTGGGAAAAAAAGGAATCACACTATAAAGGACTAACGTATCAAGAAACCTATGATAGGGTTCAAAAATACGCTGCTGGACTGCTCAAAAATGGATTGAAAAAGGGTGATCGGGTTGCTTTAATATCGGAGGGCCGAAACGATTGGGTTATCTCAGAGTTGGCCGTGTTGTATTGTGGGGGAGTGAGTGTACCGCTGTCTGTAAAAATTGAAGAAGATAGCGATCTACGCTTTCGCTTATCTCATGCCGGCTGTAAAGCAATTGTTATTTCGGGCAATCATCAGCACAAAGCGTTACGTCTGGCCAACCACCTGCCGGACTTGCAGTTTATCATCATACTCGATGGCAAACCCATGCAGGACACCGCGGAATATTCGGAAGTAAAAGTTCCGAGATTTAATCCTGAAAATATTTTTGCCGTGGAGGATGTTATTAAAGCCGGTGAAGAATACCTGGTACAGCATCCCGGATGCGTATCTGATATTTCTAATGCACTGCTACCCGATGATTATGCCAACATCTGTTATACTTCAGGCACCACTGCCGATCCAAAAGGGATCATTCTAACGCATAAAAATTATCTCTGCAATACCGAGCAAGCCTCCTCTCTCTTTGATGTTCCTGAATACTACACGTCACTGCACATCCTTCCCTGGGATCACTCCTTTGCGCATACCGTAGGCATCTATACCCTCATGCGCAATGGTGCCAGCCTGGCGTCGTTAAAACTGGGCAAAACGCTCAATGAAACGTTGCGCAACATACCCATTTGCATCAAGGAAGTAAGGCCTTATTTTATTCTCAGCGTACCTGCCCTGGCAAAAAACTTCAAAAACAACATCGAAAAGGCTATCAACGAAAAGGGCACTGCCACCCGAAAACTTTTCGATGCAGCGATGAAAGTAGCGATCAGTTACAACCGCGAGGGTTATAACAAAGGAGGAGGAACAAGAGCTTTTCTTCAGCCTCTTTACGCAATGTTCGACAAGATTCTTTTTTCGAAAATCAGAGAAAATTTTGGAGGCAGATTGAAATTCTTTGTTGGAGGGGGCGCTTTGCTCGACATTGAGTTGCAGCGCTTTTTTTATGCCATTGGCATTCCCATGTACCAGGGCTATGGGCTTACCGAAGCAGCCCCCATCATTTCGTCCAACACCCCCGATTTTCATAAACTAGGCTCTTCAGGAAAGGTAGTCCCTTTTATGGAGCTTAAAATATGTGACGAAGAGGGAAGAGAGCTTCCCTTAGGTCAAAAGGGTGAAATCGTTATCAAAGGCGATAATGTGATGGCTGGCTATTGGAACAATGAAGCAGCCACCAAAGAGGCTATTCGTGATGGTTGGTTGTATACCGGCGATTTGGGTTATCTGGATGCTGAGGGTTATCTCTACGTTCTGGGTAGAAATAAAAGCCTGCTGATATCGGGCGACGGTGAAAAATACAGCCCGGAAGGTATTGAAGAAGCCCTGGTAGAAAAATCAATTTACATCGACCAGGTGATGTTATACAACAATCAAAACGCCTACACCACGGCCCTACTATATCCCAACAAGAAAAACTTAAGGGAATGGGCAATGAAAAACAATCTGAATCTGGAAGATGAAAATGGTCAAAAGGCAGTGTTGCTGAAAATACAATCTGAAATCAACCGGTTTTTGCCTGGCGGAGATCTGGATCAACTCTTCCCTCCCCGGTGGCTCCCAAGCGCCATTTGGGTTTTGAAGGAAAATTTCACCGAGCAAAACAAAATGATCAACAGCACCATGAAAATGGTACGCCCCTATATTACGGAACATTATAAGGACACCTTTGCTTATCTCTATACCCCAGAGGCCAAGAACATAAACAATGACAAGAATATGGCCAATATACGGGATATATATGCCGGTAAAGAATAGACAAACATAATAAAAAAGTACCGGTACATAAATGCAAGAAGACATCAGGAATATTTCTCTGGAAAATTACACTTACCATTTGCCTGCCGGGAGGATAGCACACTATCCTCTTGAGCAGAGAGATGCATCAAATCTGCTGGTTTACAAAAACGGAGCGATTAAGAAATCCGTTTTTCGCAACATAACCGACCATCTGCCCTCGCCTGCGCTGATGGTCTTTAACAATACCCGGGTTGTGCAGGCGCGGCTACTCTTTCAGAAAGAAAGCGGTGCGGTGATAGAGATATTTTGCCTGGAGCCCCTGGGCACCATTCGCGACATCCAGATCGCGTTTCAGCAGAAGAACCACAGCGAGTGGTTTTGCCTGGTGGGCAATGCAAAAAAATGGAAGCAGGGCTCATTGGAAATGAAGCTCCCCAACAACCTTGCTCTTACCGTAGGCAAGGGAGAAAGGATAGACGACGGATATCGGATCAGCTTTACATGGGAAGGCGAATTGAGCTTTGCCGAAGTGCTGGAACTGGCAGGTAAGACACCCTTGCCCCCATACATAGGCCGAAAAGCAGAGGAGGAAGACAAGAAACGATATCAAACCATCTTTGCCCGCCATTCGGGATCGGTAGCTGCACCTACCTCAGGGCTGCACTTTACCGACGAAGTATTGCAGTCCCTTCAACAAAAGGATATTTCAAGCACATTCCTTACCCTCCACGTAGGTGCCGGAACCTTCAAGCCTGTATCATCGCCAACCATCGCCGAACATCTTATGCACCATGAACAAATCATTGTGTCGGCAGAAACTGTAGCTGCCCTCATCAATGCCACTGAAAGCAGCATAATAAGCGTGGGCACAACCTCCTTGCGTACCCTGGAGAGCATTTACTGGCTGGGAGTTAAAATACTTAATGGG
>JBEPXC010000246.1:0-5577 GCA_041642035.1 Sphingobacteriia bacterium | reverse complement strand
GATTATGTGGGAGGCTATTATGCCCTGGTGACCGAGATGGATCATTTAATTGGCGAAATACTCAATACCCTTGATGAGGCAGGGATGGCAGAAGAAACCATCGTAATTTACGTTTCAGACCATGGAGATTTTGTTGGCAACCATGGGATGGTTGAGAAAACAGCAGCCGGGCAAAATGTGTATGAGGACATATTGAATGTTCCTTTAATCATAAGGTATCCCGGGAATAAACAAAATGGAACCCGCAATGCTGAACTGGTAAGCCTGGTTGATATTTATCCTACCCTGGTTGACCTTTTAGGGCTGCAAATGCCTGAATTAAAACATCCTCTTCAGGGTTTATCTCTTTCAAAGTCACTTACAGAAGGACAATCCCTGGACAGAGATTATATTGTTTCAGAAAGCTGGTCTCAGGCAACAGTAATTACCAAAGATCATAAACTGGGGATGATGATTGACCCAACGGATTATGCTAAAAGGTTTGATTTCAGGAATTTTGGCGACCAGTTTTTTATCAGGAATCAGGATCCCCTGGAAATACAAAATCAAGTCAACAACCCCTTATATATCGAAGAGATCAATAAGCTTCGCGAAATGTACAACCGGTTTACATCAGACATTCCTGATACAGGAAAGCAGGAAGTTATTTTAAAATCGACAGACAAAAAACTTTAGAATGGATAATTTACCCTACGCATTTTACAAAAGGCTGTTAATTCCTGGAGTAGTAAAGAAGTCGCTGATCAACCTGCTGATGCTTTGCATGCTCGCAGTAACGGGATTCGCTCAGGACGAAAATAATGATTCTCCATGGTTTTTCATACATCTTACCGACCCACAGTTTGGAATGTTTGAAAATAATGAAGGATTCGAAAAAGAAACCCGTTTATACGAAAAAGCTGTTGCCGAGATAAACAGGTTAAAACCTGAATTTGTGGTTATTACCGGCGACTTTGTGCATAATCAGCATTCCCTGCAACAAAATCAGGAATTTATGAGGATTACCGCCAAAATACTTCCGGAAATACCGGTGTATTATACGCCAGGAAATCATGATATAGGATATAATCCTGACCAACAAAGCCTACAGAAATATACCCAACGCTACGGAAGGGATCGCTTTGCTTTTGAGCATAAGGGATCCTCTTTTATCGGCTTCAACACCGGCCTGATTAAATCAGATTGGCCTAAGGCAGAAAGAAAACAATACAGATGGTTGAGATCGAAACTAAAAAAAGCGGGCCAATCAAACCATACTATTCTGTTCTGTCACTACCCGTTTTTCATTAAAACCCTTGATGAACCCGAAGCCAATACTAACATCGGGCCCGTTTCCCGCCTCAAATATTTGTCTCTTTTTGATAAATATGCTGTAGATGCCATTTTTTCCGGTCATTACCACAATAATGCTTTAGGACGCTATGAAAACATTCAACTGATTACCACCTCCGCTGTTGGAAAGCCTCTTGGTAAGGCCCCATCAGGTATGCGGGTAGTTAAAATGTATAACGATAGAATAGAGCATCAATATTTTGGATTGGATCAGCTCCCCGATTCTATCTCCTTTGAATAAAATACCAGAAAAATGCATTTTACAAATGCGAAAATCAAATTCAGAAAATCAATAACTCCACTTTAATGAAGACAAAAAGCAGATTGCTCATTTATTCCTTATTCGTTCTAATATTGCTGGCTAAAAGCTGCACACCACATCAGCAGGAAGAGGTTGATTATGTAAACCCCTATATGGGCAATATCAGCCACCTGTTGGTCCCCACCTATCCGACCATACACCTGCCCAACAGCATGTTAAGGGTATATCCGGAGCGAACAGACTATACCGGTGATTTATTGCAGGGCTTACCATTGGTTGTTACCAGCCACAGAGGAAGTTCTGCGTTTAATCTTAGTCCATATCAGGGCGATATAGAAGGAATTAAACCTGTGATAAAGTATAGTTATGATTTAGAGAAAATAAAACCTTACTCTTATTATGTCTATCTGGATGAACAACTTACCGACATAGAATATGCGGTTTCGCATCAGTCAGCCCTATACAAAATCAGATTTAATAAAAAGGAACCGGCCTCTTTAATCCTAAATTCAAGGAATGGTGAGTTACGATGGGCTGATGGAGCGATATCAGGGTATCAACAGCTACACAATAACACCAAAGTTTATATATACCTGGAGACAGATGTCTCACCAACTTCCTTTGGTGTAGTAACGGAGGGTAAACTGGAGATGAATGATAGCCTTGCCAGGGGCAGAAATGCAGGGATTGCATTGCAGTACCCCCAAAATAGCAATGAAATACACGTAAGGTATGGCATTTCCTTTATAAGCGAGCAACAAGCCTGCGAAAACCTCCGACGCGAAATAGCGGGCTACGATTTACAACCGATATTGGATATAGGACGCAAAGAATGGAATGAAGCCTTAGGTAAAATTAAGGTAAAAGGAGGCTCAGAAGACGAAAAGACCTTGTTCTATACATCCTTATACAGAACTTTTGAGCGCCCCGTTTGCATATCGGAAGATGGAAGATATTACAGTGCTTTTTCCAACACTGTTGAGGAAGATAACGGGATACCTTTTTACACTGATGACTGGATCTGGGACTCCTACAGGGCTCATCATCCCTTGAATGTGCTCATTGATGCCCGTAAGGAAGAACATATTATTCATTCTTTTATCGAAATGGCCGATCAAATGGATAATTTCTGGATGCCGACCTTCCCGGAGATTACCGGCGACAGCCGCAGGATGAACTCCAATCATGGTGTTGCCACCGTATTGGATGCATGGGTTAAAGGGCTACATGGCTTTGACCTGGCCAAAGCATATCAGGCCGGCAAGGGAGCCATAACAGAAAAAACCCTGGCCCCCTGGTCTGGCAAACCGGCCGGTGAGCTCGACAGGTTTTATCATGAACATGGGTTTATACCCGCATTGTACGAAGATGAAGAGGAAACCATTCCTGAGGTCCATCATTTTGAGCGCCGCCAGCCCGTAGCGGTTACCTTAGGAACCGCTTATGACCAGTGGTGCCTGGCAAAGATTGCCAAAGAGCTTAATTATACAGAAGACTACGACTTTTTTGCTCAGAGAGCATTGAATTATCGGCATCTGTTTCACCCAGTCAATCATTTTTTTCATCCCAAAGATCATCAGGGGAAATTTATAGAACCTTTCGATTATGTTTTTTCGGGTGGTAAAGGGGCCCGTGGATTCTATGGTGAAAATAATGCCTGGATATATCGGTGGGATGTGCAGCATAACATCAGTGATCTGATTGAAATGATGGGAGGTAACGACAACTTTATAAGCAATCTGGATGCCATGTTCTCAGAACCCATGGGACGCTCTAAAAATGCATTTTATGCTCAGTTGCCCGATCATACGGGTAATGTGGGTCAGTTTTCGATGGCCAATGAACCTTCCTTGCATATCCCCTATCTATACAATTATGCCGGACAACCCTGGAAAACACAAAAAAGAATCAGGACCTTGATACATCAATGGTTTCGCAATGATTTGATGGGAGTCCCCGGTGATGAAGACGGTGGTGGCATGTCGGCCTTTGTGGTATTCTCGCAATTGGGTTTTTATCCCGTTACGCCCGGATTACCCATGTATAATATTGGTAGTCCTGCATTTTCTGAAGCCCGCATACAGTTGGATAATGGAAATGTTTTTACTATTATTGCACATAATAACAGTGCTGAAAACAAGTATATTCAATCCGCAAAACTTAATGGTGTCGACTGGGAGAAACCGTGGTTTTCTCATCATGACATTAAAGATGGCGGCAAACTGGAGCTGGTCATGGGCAATAAGGCCAACACAGCCTGGGGCGCCTTACCAGAGAATGCGCCACCATCTTTTATCATGAATTAAAAACAAAAGTTGCTCCCTATATCCCCACCATAATGAAAAAGATCATTCTTACAACGATTTCTTTTTTTATGGTGGGAAAGTTACCCCCTCAATGAAAGGAACCGAAGGGTTTCCTATATACCCTCTGGACAGAACAATGGGATCAGCTTGCAGAAAACAGCAAATTCAAAAACTTAATGCACCCAATGTTTAGACCTGACAAATCAATACTAACCCTCTGCACAGTAACACTGACAGCTGTAGGGTTCAGCTCGGAGTCCGAAATTAAGCATCCCAATGTGGTGATAATCATCACCGATGATCAGGGATACGGAGATTTAGGCATAACAGGCAATCCCCATGTAAAGACACCCAATATTGATAATTTCGCCCGGGAAAACATCAGATTCAATCAGTTTTATGTGTCGCCGGTTTGTGCACCAACCCGAGCCAGCCTGTTGACCGGAAGATATTCCTTACGAACAGGCGTACGCGACACCTATAATGGAGGCTCCATGATGGCTACCGAAGAGATTACCATTGCGGAACTGCTGAAAACAGCTGGTTACCAAAGCGGGATCTTTGGCAAATGGCACCTGGGAGACAATTACCCTTTCCGTCCTGTTGACCAGGGGTTTAAAGAATCCTTGATACATCTGGCCGGTGGCATGGGACAACCAGGTGATTTTACCACCTTTTTCAAGGGCGACAGCAGCTATTTTGACCCCATTCTTTGGTATAACGGGGAACAAAAGGCCTACGAGGGGTATTGCTCTGACATCTTCACCAATGAAGCAATTTCTTTCATTGAACAGAACCATCAAAATCCTTTTTTTTGCCTGCTCTCCTTTAATGCTCCACATACACCATTACAAGTGCCTGAAGAGTATTATCATTTATATGAAGATATTGATCCTGCATTGGGGTATGAAGACAACAACAGGCCTTTGCCTGAAATGACCGAAAAGGATAAGGAAGATGCCCGAAAAGTGTATGCCATGGTAACCCATATCGATGATAACGTCGGTAAGCTTTTGCAAAAACTGGAGGAATTACAAATTGCAGAAAATACCCTGGTCATTTTCATGACAGACAATGGTCCGGAGCAACCCCGTTATAATGCAGGTATGAGGGGGCTAAAAAGCAGTGTCTTCAGGGGTGGTGTGCGTGTGCCTTTTTACTGGCGTTTTCCTGCTCTTTCTACAGGCAACAAGGATATTGAAGCAACTACTGCCCACATCGACCTTCTGCCTACCCTATCAGAATTATGTCATGTTGATATGCCCGACGACCGACCTATCGATGGCCGTAGTTTTTTGCATCTGTTAAAAGATGGCGACTCCCAATATTTCGACAACAGGCCGTTGTTTTTCTACTGGACAAGACGATATCCTCAACTATATAATAATATTGCTCTCCAACAGGGTAGTTATCGCTTAATAGGGAACACCGGTTATCATGCATCTGTTGATGAGTTCGAATTGTTTAACCACCATGAAGACCCATACGAACGGAACAATACAATTGCTTCTAACCGATCGTTGGCAGCCAAAATGAAAGACGAGCTGGACCAGATTCTTTATGATATAACCAATTCGGAGCACCTTCATACGCCACCGCGTATCATCATCGGTAGTGAACAGGAAAATCCAACCTATCTTAACCGGAATGATGCAAGCGGTGATCGGGCCATATGGA
>JBEPXC010000245.1:0-5596 GCA_041642035.1 Sphingobacteriia bacterium | reverse complement strand
CTAAATGTGTAGGTAATTCTTTGGAAGCAAATATTTACCAGCAAATTTTCAATGTATTATCCGATAAATCCTTACAGCAAGAAATTGCACTTCAATACCCCGAGCCCGAAATACACCGGCGCAATACCGGGTATGCTCTCGATGTATTGCTAGAAAGCAATGTATTTTCAGAAAAAGGCGAGGATTTTAATTTTTGTCACCTCCTGGCGGGTAGTGAAGGTAGCCTGGCGGTATTTACAGAAATAAAGCTTAATCTGGTTCCGCTTCCACCTGTTCATACGACATTGGTATGTGTTCATGTCAATTCCATTGAGGAAGCTCTGCAGGCTAACCTGGTTGCTTTAAATCATCAACCTGTTGCCGTAGAACTTATCGACCGGATAGTGCTTGATTGCACCAAAACAAACTACACCCAGGCACAAAATCGTTTCTTCATACAGGATGATCCTGATGCTATCCTGGTGGTTGAATTTGCCGAACATTCTCCTGATGTAATAGACCAAAAGGCGGCAGTTATGATACAGGAGATGCAGCAAAAGGGTATGGGCTTTCATTATCCCATCCTAAAGGGTAAGGATATAGGAAAAGTTTGGGCTCTGCGAAAAGCCGGGTTGGGTTTGCTGAGCAATGTGCCTGGCGATGCCAAGCCTGTTGCAGTGATTGAAGATACGGCTATTCATGTTGAAAAGTTGCCCATGTTTGTGTCTGAATTAAAGGAGGTTTTATCAGACATGAACCTCAAGTGTGTATATTATGCGCATATAGGAACCGGAGAGATACACCTTCGCCCCATTTTAAACCTAAAGAGCAAGGCCGATGTAGAAAGCTTCTATCAAATTGCAAGAGCTACAGCCCTGTTGGTAAAAAAATACAGGGGCTCACTCAGCGGAGAACATGGTGATGGCAGGTTGCGGGGTGAATTTATCCCCCTGATGCTTGGCGATAGACTTTATGAAATACTGAGGCAGGTAAAATACACCTGGGATCCCAACAATATTTTTAACCCGGAGAAAATCGTAGACACACCATCGATGAACTCCTCCCTTCGTTACCAGCCCGGCAGGCTCTATCCTGAACTGAAAACCTTGTTTAGATATCCTGAAGCAGGTGGATTTATGCTGGCGGTGGAGAAATGCAATGGTTCGGGTGATTGTCGGAAACTTCACACCCAAAAAGGCGTTATGTGCCCATCCTATCATGCTACTACCGACGAAGAACATACTACACGCGCACGTGCCAATATTCTCAGAGAATATATTTCGCATTCGGAAAAAAAGAATCCATTTGATCATCACGAAATCATGGAAGTGCTTGAATTATGCCTTTCGTGCAAAGGTTGCAAATCAGAATGTCCTTCCAATGTGGATATGGGTAAATACAAGGCAGAATTTTTGCAACAATATTATGATGCAAACGGAACTCCCCTGCGTTCGCGTTTGGTAGCCCATTACAGCAACATCAACAAACTGGCATCTTTATTACCGGGTGTTTACAATCTGATTTCTCAGTCAGCAGCTTTATCCCCCCTGGTGAAAAGCATTTCAGGATTTGCACAAAAGCGTAGTCTTCCCAAGCTACATCATCAGACCTGGAGAAAGTGGGCAGATAAGAACCTGGCCCGATTGAATCAAACAGCTGACCCCTCGAAAAGGGTGGCTATGTTTTGTGATGAATTTACCAATTACAATGACACCAGTACAGGCATAAATGCCTGCCTGTTGCTTAACAAGCTAGGCTATACCATTGAAATGCCCCAGGTAAAGGAAAGCGGAAGGGCATCACTATCCAAAGGGTTGTTGAGAAAGGCAAAATCCTTTGCAGATTACAATGTACGGGCTCTATTTTCCTATGCAGAGAAAAAAATTCCCGTGGTCGGCATTGAACCCTCGGCTATTCTTACATTGCGTGATGAATACAAAGATTTGTGCAGCGAAGAACTGACGTTGCAGGCACAAACCCTTTCCGTGCAGATCTATATAATTGATGAGTTCATTTGCCGTGAAATGGATATGGGAAATATAGACAAAACTCTGTTCAGCGCTCCTGCACGCAAAATATACCTGCATGGTCACTGTCATCAAAAAGCCCTTTCGGCGGTTAATTTCACTACAAGAATGCTCACCATACCCCAAGGATGGGAAGTAGAAGAAATCGAATGTGGTTGTTGCGGAATGGCCGGTTCATTCGGGTACGAAAAGGAGCACTATGAAGTGAGTATGGCTATAGGCGAGCTGAAATTATTTCCTGCAGTCCGCGCTGCCGAGGACACGGCGACGATTTCGGCTCCCGGCACCAGCTGCCGCCATCAGATTCTCGACGGTACCGGTCGTAAAGCCCTACATCCGGTTGATGTATTGTGGGAGGCCATGAGTAAGTAATTAATTTATCCGAATTTTATATTTTAAAGACTAATTCTGTTAACTCGTACACCATAAACCTTCCTTGATATAAATATATTGAAACAGAACCCCGTAAACTTTCTGCCAACAAATGTGTTCTAATAAAAGATAAATTTTTCTTTTTTAAACTAAAAAATCAAATATTATGGAACCATCAAGGGAGACTGCACATTACAAGGAGATACAAGAAACGAAAATCAGTCGGGTTTCATGGCCTGCCATCTTTGGCGGAACATTGATCATGCTGATAACACTAATGTTGCTAAGCCTTCTGGGCATCGGAATTGGTATAAGTTCAATTAATCCTATGGAAGAAGCCCATCCTTTTCAGGGTATTGGTATGGGCGCCTTAATCTGGTGGGTTGTCAGCAATATAATAGCAGTGTTTGCCGGGGCCTATACAGCGGCTAAACTCACAAATCTATCCTATAAATTTTCAGGCATACTACATGGCATACTTACCTGGAGCCTATATGCTTTAATCTCGTTTATGTTAATGACAAGCGCAATTGGAGGGATTATTAGCGGCGTAGGTGGAGTAGTTTCAAAAAGCCTCTCTGCCGTTGGAATAGGAGTATCTGAAATGGCTCCTTTAGCGGAACAGATAGATACCGACCGTATTAACAGATTAATTCAGAATGCTCTTGCAGAAGATCAGGAATTGGGAAGTGAAA
This sequence comes from Sphingobacteriia bacterium, assembly GCA_041642035.1. Lineage (GTDB taxonomy): Bacteria > Bacteroidota > Bacteroidia > Bacteroidales > UBA7960 > SKVR01. The sequence continues at coordinate 2,523 of JBEPXC010000245.1, read as the reverse complement.
CAACTCAAGGACAGCAATTTAATATTGATTTAATGACTGTTGCCCGGGAAGTTTTTGTTGAAAATGGTGAAATTAATACCAATGTTGAACGTGAAGAGGTAGAGCAATCCATTGCAAGGAATTCTACATTATCACAGCAGGATGCAGAACGTGCGGCAGATGTCATCATCCGGGAGTATGAGCAAATACAGCAGCAATTACAACAGTTAGCCCAAAAAGCTGAGGAAGCCGGCCAACAAGTAGCAGAGGCCGTAACCAAGGCTGCTATATGGTCATTTGTGGCACTATTGCTTGGATTAATAACGGCAGCGATAGGTGGGAAACTGGGTAAACCTGATGCTGTTACTGTTCATGATACTACAAGAACCACGAGAAGAACTTAGAGCTGATGAAAGTGAATTGATTAACCATTATACCCAATTTGTCTGTCCGCCAGCCAGGTATTCATCTTTGGCACCTCTCCTTTTCCCAGTCGGCAAAAAGCAGCAAGGGAACCCAAACGGAGGAGAACGGGGGAGTTAAATTCAAATTTCCCCGTCTTTTGATGCCATAGTGGAGTCAAGCACTCGAAAATACGCTAAGACTTTCCATGTCTTGAAAAACCCGAAAACGCCAAACGATTCTTATCAGCATAAATCTGCACATATCTGTTATCTGTGTTCAAATAATAGAGGATGAGACCGTTACCCATTACCCATCATCAATTGTCCTACCTAAAAACCACTACGCATAAAATAAAAAAACCTAACTTTAAAATCTCTTTTGTTGATAACACAAAATCCGGCTTTCATACTGGTAATTATCATTCAAAAACAATAACATGGAAGTGATCCGGGAAATGTTTCTCACCTTTGTTGAACGCCGCGAATACCTGAGGGAATTGCTGCTTCAGCATATCGCGTTAAGCATCAGTGCCATCGTTATTATTTTGCTTACCGGTATCGGGACGGGCATTGCCATTTTATACTATGGCAAGGTGCGTGGGGTGATATTGGGAACGGTAAACTTTTTGTACACCATTCCTTCCATTGCCATGTTTGGGCTTTTCATACCCCTGGTGGGAATCGGATTTGCCAATGCATTGCCTGTACTGGTTATCTATGGATTGTTGCCTATGATCCGAAATACCTACACCGGATTAAACGAGGTAGATGCCCACCTGCTGGATGCAGCCAAAGCCATGGGGGCCACCCCCATGCAGGTTTTCATGAAGGTGAGATGGCCCCTGGCATTTCCAACCATCCTAAGTGGATTTCGAACCATGACCGTAATGACCATCGCCCTGGCCGGACTGGCATCCTTTATTGGTGCAGGCGGTTTGGGACAGGCCATATACCGAGGGATAAACACCAACAATTCAGCGCTTATACTGGCCGGTTCTGTTTCAGTGGCATTGCTGGCGCTGCTGGCCGATGGCATCCTTGGTTTTATGCAAAACCGTTATTCCAAAAGAACAGTCAATAAAAAGCGAAACGCACTTAAATATGCAAGCCTGGTTCTGCTGGCCGGGCTCGCCATACTGATCATCAGGTGGAGCCCGGCCCTATTTACCCGAAACGATATCGTGGTGGCTTCAAAACCCACTTCCGAACAGTATATCCTGGGCGAAATCATTGCCCAGATGATTGAACATCACACCCCTCTTGCCGTAACCCGCAAATTTGGTATCGGAGGAGGCACTTCAAACATTCACCCGGCCATACTCTCGGGTGAAGTGGATTTGTACCCCGAATACACCGGTACAGCATGGCTCTTTGTGTTGAAAGAAACACCCATTCAGCAACCCGCTAAGCTCTACGAAGCCTTGCAGGAGGCCTACAGAAAAGAATATAACCTACAATGGATGGGATTGCTGGGCTTTAACAACACTTTCACTATGGCCCTACCCGAAGATATTGCCAGGCAACAAAACATCAGCACCTTCTCTGATCTGGCAGCCCATAGCAAGATGTTTACTTTTGGAGCTGAATTTGATTTCTTTGAAAGAGAAGATGGTTTTGCTGCCTTAAGCAAGGTTTACTCCTTCGATTTTGATCAGATCGTAGAGCTGGATGTCAATCTCAAATTTCAGGCACTGGCCAACAATACTGTGGAGGTAATCAATGCTTTCTCTACCGACTCACGCATCAGGGAGATGAATCTAAGGGTACTGGAAGACGATAAATTCTTTTTCCCGGCATACCAGGCAGGCATCGTTGTTAGGATGGAAACACTAAGCGAATACCCTGAACTAAATGCGGTGCTCGCCCCCTTGTTCGGTTTGATTGATGATGAGGCCATACTACAAATGAATTACGAGGTAGAAATACGACAAAGAACTCCTGGTGAAGTTGCTAACTCGTTTTTAACCGCTCATGGCTTACTCAAATAATTGTGCATCATGAACACACCCATCATAGAAATCACAAACATCACAAAATCATACCAGGAGAATATCCCGGTATTGAAAGATATCTCTTTATCCATACCCCGGGGTGCCTTTGTAACCATTATAGGACCCAGCGGCTGCGGCAAAACAACCCT
>JBEPXC010000244.1:0-5610 GCA_041642035.1 Sphingobacteriia bacterium | reverse complement strand
GGGAGGGATTGTTGTCCAATAGTCCTTTTTTTGATTATCTGCGTAATGTAAATTTCTCTCCCAGGTATACCTTGCGAACCTGTTCGTCATTCGCAAGTTCTTCGGCAGTACCGGCCTTCAGAATGGATCCTTCAAATAAAAGATAGGCACGGTCGGTAATATTTAATGTTTCGTGTACATTGTGGTCAGTAATAAGCACCCCGATGTTCTTTTCCTTAAGCTTACTAACGATGGTTTGAATATCTTCAACGGCAATTGGGTCGACCCCTGCAAAAGGTTCATCGAGTAGAATAAAGTTAGGGTCTACCGCCAGAGACCGGGCTATCTCGGTTCTTCTGCGTTCACCTCCCGAAAGGGTAATCCCTTTGCTTTTGCGGATGTGCTGAAGGCCAAATTCATTAAGCAGTGTTTCAAGCTTTTCGGCTTGTTCCTGCTTGCTTTTAGGGGTGAACTCCAAAACAGCCTTGATGTTGTCTTCAACACTTAGGGTTCTGAAAATACTTGCCTCCTGAGCAAGGTACCCTATGCCTCGTTGTGCTCTCTTGTACATGGGTTCACGGGTAATCTCTGTATTATCCAAAAAAATTCTCCCTTCGTTGGGTTTAATAAGCCCTACAATCATATAAAAAGTGGTGGTTTTGCCTGCACCATTGGGTCCCAGCAACCCAACAATTTCACCCTGACTTACCTCCACTGAGACTTTGTTGACTACAGTTCTCTTTTTGTATTTTTTAATCAGGTGTTCGGTATAAAGTCTCATTATTCTTAGTTTAGTTTGTTATCTTCCAACTGCTCCCAAAATTCAACGGCACGCCTTAGATGAGGGATTACAATAGTGCCTCCGATGATGTTTGAAATGGCAAATATTTCAAATACCTCTTCTTTGGAGACCCCCAGATCGTGGCATTTTTGAAGATGATATTTCACGCAATCATCGCAGCGCAATACCATTGATGCCGAAAGCCCGATCATTTCCTTTACTATTACCGAAAGAGCACCTTCTGCATAGGTGTTGGTATCGAGGTTGAAAAGTCTTTTTATTACAAGATTATCGGCATCCATAATCCTTTCGTTCATTTTCTGCCTGTAGTCGTTAAACTCTTTTACCATATTGCTCATATAATTCCTTCTTTAAGTATATCATGTAAATGGACCATGCCCAGATAATAATTGCCATCCATAACGATGAGCTGGGTGATGTTATTGTCTCTCATAAGCTGCAGGGCATCTATCGCCAGGATATCTTTCTGCACTTTCTTGGGATCAGGGCTCATAATGTCTATTGCGGCTATGTTTTCTGCCTGTTGCTCATGCTGAAGCATACGCCGCAAATCCCCGTCGGTAATAATGCCCAGTAATTGTTGGTTTCCCAAAACGGCCGTAGCGCCAAGTCTCTTTGAACTTATCTCTATAATTACTTCTCTGATATTGGCATGCTTGTCGACGGCAGGTTTTTCATTATGCTTGTAAAGGTCTTCTACCTTGAGGTAAAGCTGTTTGCCCAGAGCGCCTCCAGGATGGTAACGTGCAAAATCGTGGGTTGAAAATCCACGACACTGTAATAGAGCAATGGCAAGAGCATCACCCATAACCAGCTGGGCCGTTGTACTACAGGTGGGCAGGGGGTTTCCGGGGCTGGCTTCTTTCTCTACGGTGGTGTTGATTATATAATCTGCCTGTTTGGCCAGATAAGAATCCAGGTTGCCAACCATTGCAATAAGACAGTTTCCCTGAGTTTTGAGCATTGGGGTAAGGATTTTAATTTCGGGTGAGTTGCCACTGTTGCTGATACAAATGGCTATATCTTCTTTTTGCAGAATACCAAGATCGCCATGTATGGCATCGGCTGCATGCATAAAAATAGCCGGGGTGCCTGTGGAATTTAAGGTAGCTACTATTTTAGATGCAATAATGGCACTTTTACCAATGCCGGTAATAACAACTCTTCCGGCATTGTTGATAATTTTTTCTACACATAAAGCAAAATCATCTGTTATTAGATTTGTAAGGTTATCAATAGCTTCAGCTTCAATGCGGATTGTTTCCAGCGCATAGGATTTTATTTCATTTTTTGTTTTCTGCATTTTTAGGTATAAAAGATAAAAAATAGTTTTGCCCAGATTTTTATAAATAGTACATTTACTGTACAAACCTACTTATTTTTTTGATTACAGGTATTGGAAAAAATCAAATTGTTTTCGGGGCTGTGAATACGAATTACTTAGCATTAGCAAGAACCAACCTACCCCCCCTTACTGTAATTCCGGGTGTCGAGAAATGCATAGAAAATAGATAAACCCCTGTCGTTGCAACCGGGAATTATAATGTATAGCAAATTGAACCCTTAGAACCCTGCCAGCGACATTTTATGGGTAGTAGATGCTTTGGATTCACAAAAAGAATTATTAATAAATGAAAAACCAACACCTATTTTATATTTTGAAAATTTTTAATAGTATTCATGGAAATCAAAAGTGAAGTTTCTCTGAAAGGGCTGTTAAAGCAGATTTTTGGCTACGATAAGTTTAAAGGGGACCAGGAAGCGATTATCCATAATCTACTTGCAGGAAATGATACATTCGTTATAATGCCTACCGGGGGAGGCAAGTCAATGTGTTATCAGCTGCCAGCACTCATCAACCCTGGTACCGCCATAATTGTTTCTCCCCTTATTGCATTAATGAAAAACCAGGTAGATGCTATCCGCAACTTCGCCAGTTACGATAGTATTGCTCATGTGCTAAACTCCTCTCTCAGTAAGCCTGAAGTGATTCAGGTAAAAAGAGATCTGAGCAGCGGGCTTACCAAGTTGTTGTATGTAGCACCCGAATCTCTTACCAAGGAAGAAAATGTTGAGTTTTTTAAAACTCTGGATATCTCTTTTGTGGCCATTGATGAGGCACACTGTATCTCGGAGTGGGGGCATGATTTCAGACCCGAGTACCGGCGTCTTAGGACTATGATTGATGCCTTCGAAAAAAAGACTCCTGTTATTGCCCTCACGGCTACAGCTACACCTAAGGTTCAACAGGATATTCTTAAAAATCTAAACATGTCGTATGCACAGGTTTTTAAATCCTCCTTCAACAGGCCTAACCTGTATTATGAGATCAGAGACAAATCCGAGGATGTAAATAAAGAAATAATCCGATACATTAATCAGCACAAGGGGAAATCGGGCATCATTTATTGTCTGAGCAGGAAAAAGGTTGAAGAAATGGCCGAGACTCTGCGGGTGAATGGCATCAATGCCCTGGCCTATCATGCCGGGTTGGATTCTCAACTCAGGATTGCTACCCAGGATAAGTTTTTGAGGGAAGAAATCGATGTTATAGTAGCTACCATTGCTTTTGGTATGGGAATTGACAAACCTGATGTGAGGTTTGTCATCCATTATGATATTCCCAAAAGCCTTGAATCATACTATCAGGAAACAGGTCGTGCCGGACGCGACGATGGAGAAGGCAACTGTATCGCTTTTTATTCCTATGCCGATATACAAAAGCTGGAAAAGTTTCTCAAGGGTAAAACCCTTGCCGAGCAGGAAATTGGACAACAATTGTTGATGGAAACCGTTTCCTATGCCGAATCGTCAATCTGCCGCAGGCAATTGTTACTGAGCTATTTCGGCGAACATCGTGAAGAGGAAAATTGTGGTTCTTGTGATAATTGTTTACAACCGCGTGAAAAATTTGAAGGAAAAGAATATATTTGCTTGCTTTTAGAGACTGTATTGGCAGTAAAGCAAATTTTTAAAATAAAACATGTAATCAACGTAATCATGGGAAAAAATACAGGAACGGTAAAATCTTGTAAACATCATCAAATAGAGGTATTCGGAAAGGGTGCCGAGAATGACGAGAAATTTTGGCATAATATCATCAGGCAGGCTCTTATTGAACGTTTACTGGAAAAGGACATTGAGAATTATGGCACCTTAAAAGTGACCAAAAAAGGCAAGGATTATTTAAATAACCCCAAATCAATAAAAGTCAGCAAAGACAGACAAGCAGGTGAAGGCCCTGATGGTGAAATAAGAGGAGGTGCCGCTAAAACCAGTACTACCGATAAGGTGCTGTTTATGCTGCTGAAGGATCTGCGTAAAGAAATTGCCAAGAAGAATAACCTACCCCCTTTCGTTATCTTTCAGGATCCCTCTCTCGAAGATATGGCTATACAATATCCTATTAAACTTGAAGAACTCAAACAGATCTCTGGTGTGGGTAGTGGTAAAGCCGAGCGCTTCGGTAAACCGTTTGTTGAATTGATCAAAAACTATGTCGATGAGAACGAAATAGAACGACCCATGGATATGGTGGTGAAGTCTATTGTCAACAAATCAGGCATCAAAGTATATATCATCCAGAATATCGACAGAAAAAAACCCCTGGAGGATATTGCTTTTGCCAAGGGGCTCGAATTTGATGAGTTGCTCACCGAGATTGAAAGTATCGTGGCAGCCGGCACCAAGATCGATATCAACTATTATATTAATGAAGTGCTGGATGAAGATAAACAAGATGAAATATTTGAGTACTTCAAAACGGCTGAAACGGATTCGTATACCAAAGCGGTAGAAGAACTGGGAGAAGATGATTATACGGAAGAAGAAATACGCCTGGTTCGCATTAAGTTTATGTCGGAAATGGGGAATTAAAAATTGTCTGATAATTCAATTTAATCTATTTGAAATTTAATAAATCAACAACCAAATGTCAACTGAGAATAATCAAGGAGAAACCAATCAAAGGGACAAAGACGAAGTCGTTGTGCCTGAAAGATCAAAAATTCCCAACATTACTATTATTAATGTCGTACTGTTGGTAGGCATATTGGTTCTTTATGCCCTGTATTTTTATCCTGCCTTTTCATCACAAGATGCAAATACGGCAACCGATGAAACAGAAAAGATTGAGCAAATGATAGCCGGGGAAGCTCTTAATATCGCCTATGTCAATTCAGACACCCTGATGAGTAAATACAGTCTGGCAAAGAAGATGCGTGCTGATTTTGAAGCCGAACAAAAAAGGCTTGAGAATGATTTGAAGAACAAGCAGACACGCTTCCAAACTGATGTTGAAGACTTCCAGAGGCAAATACAGCAGGGGAGTATAGGAATGGAAGAAGGGCAAGCCAAGGAACAGGAACTCATGCAGCGTCAGCAGGAGATAGTACAACTCAACGATACCTACTCTAACCGCTTGATGGCTCAGGAAATGGAGATGAATCAGGATTTGTACAAAAAAATCACTGATTTGTTGGATCGCTATAATCAGGAAAAAGATTACGACTACATTCTTGGATTTTCTCCTGGAGGGGGTATATTGTATGCAAGCAAAAAACATGATATTACCGAAGATATCCTTAAGCGATTAAATGATGAAAACGATGCAAACCAGTAAGAGTTTACGACTGTGCCTGATTGTTTTGGCAATTATTCTGGGCCATTATAATGCCATTGGTCAGCAGCAAAATACCCAAAGATATGCTCTTGTAATCCATGGAGGAGCAGGAAATATCGATCCCCAATCGTTAAGTCAGGATCAGCAGAACGAGTACCTGAGTGTGCTGGCCATGGCTGTTAAGGCAGGGGAGGATATATTAAGCAAT
>JBEPXC010000243.1:0-5636 GCA_041642035.1 Sphingobacteriia bacterium | reverse complement strand
AGCTTACCAGGATCGAAGAGGCCAGCCATCTGATCAATATGGCCCAAAAGCCCCTGGCACTCATCGGACAGGGCGTGGTGCTGGCAGGTGCCGAGCAGGAATTGCTGGAGTTTCTTGACAAGACAGGTATCCCGGCGGCATGGACCATACTGGGACTGTCGGCAGTGCCCTCAGAGCACAGACTCAACGTGGGCATGCTGGGTATGCATGGCAACTACGGCCCCAACGTGAAAACCAATGAGGCGGATCTGATCATCGCCATAGGGATGCGTTTCGACGACCGCGTGACGGGCGACACCACACGCTATGCCACCAAGGCTAAGGTGATACATATGGAGATTGACCCCGCGGAGATCAACAAGATCATTCATGCCGATGTGCCGGTGCTGGGTTCGGTAAAAGAGACCCTGCCCATGCTTACCCAAAAGGTAAACCCAAACGGGCACGAGGAGTGGCTCGAAGAATTTAACGCCTGCATGCGGGTAGAGACCCAGCGGGTCATAAACCGTGATCTTTATCCTGAGAAGCCTGAGCTTACCATGGGTGAGGTGATACGCCGGGTAACCGAAGCCTGCGACAACGACGCCATCATGGTTACCGACGTGGGCCAGCATCAGATGATAGCCACCCGCTATTTTAAATTCAAAAATTCGCGCAGCGTGGTCACTTCAGGCGGACTGGGCACCATGGGTTTCGGTCTGCCCGCAGCCATAGGCGCCAAAATGGGTATGCCCGACCGGCATGTGTGCCTTATCGTGGGCGATGGAGGCTTCCAGATGACCATACAGGAGTTGGGCACCATCTTCCAGGAAAAGGTGCCGGTAAAGATCATCCTGCTGAACAACAACTTCCTGGGCATGGTGCGCCAGTGGCAGGAGATGTTCTTCGACTACCGCTATGCATCTACCGAAATGGTAAATCCTGACTTTCAGACCATCTGCAAAGGATACTATATCCCTTCGATCAAGGTGACCGAGAGAGAAAACCTTGATGCATCCATCAAAACCATGCTCCAAACCCCCGGACCTTTCATGCTCGAGGTGGTGGTAGAAAAAGAAGGGAACGTATTTCCTATGGTTCCCACGGGTGCAGCAGTTGATGAAATTCGTCTCGAATAACTGCAGCATGCGGCTGTAACCAATCATCAGGAGTTATCCATCAGCAATAAATAACAGTGTTATGAAAAATATAAAAGAAGAGTTTACCCTCACCATATACTCAGAAAACCAGGTAGGCCTGCTCAACCAAATCACCACCGTTTTCACCCGGCGACGCATCAACATAGAAAGCCTCACCACCTCAGAATCGGCCATCCATGGCATTCACAAGTTTACCATGGTCATCTACTCAACCCCTGAAGAGGTGGAGAAGCTGGTAAAACAGATTGAGAAGCGCATCGATGTATTGAAGGCCTATTCTTTCACCGCCGACGAGATAGTATACCAGGAGGTGGCCCTGTATAAAGTGCCCACGCGTTCGCTGCTGGAGGGCAATGAAATAGAGAAGCTGGTCAGACGCTATGGCGCGCGCATCCTGGAGATCACGCCCGACTATACCGTCATCGAAAAGACCGGTCATAAGGAAGAAACCCAGGAGTTGTATGAAAAGCTCGATCCTTACGGCCTGACGCAGTTTACCCGTTCGGGCAGGATCGCCATCAACAAATTAAAGAAAGAACCCCTGAACAGCTACCTGAAGAAGCTTCAGGAAGACAGGATGAAGGTGTTGAATAACTGATTTTCATAACCTGACAAAATCTATTATGGCAAAGAGATTTCTCCCTGCGGTCGAAATGACAAACGCGTAGATTTAAATTAAGGGGAGATATTGGGTGGCGGCTCCGCCGCCACCCAATATCTCCCACCCACCAAGCCAACGATGGGTGTCATTTCGACCGCAGGGAGAAACCTCAAAGTCGCGTCTAAAGGGAGTCCACAGAGTAACAGCGAAGTTAAAACCTACAGTGCCCGAATGAAGCAATACAGGCATTGCAGAGAAAGAAGAGCCCTGAAGGGGCTTAATGTGAATAGCCACGGGTGAAACCCGTGGTGAAGAAACCAATTTAATGTTGCGCCGGAAAAAATAGTTTTTAGAAGAATTTCTTTAGTGACGGCGCAAAGAGATGATAATTATAAACAAAGAGAAAAATATCGAATAAAATCAATTTCATAAACCTAAAAAACATTATGGCAAAGAGGTTTAGCTTCGCTGCTACTTCGTGGTCTCCCTGCGGTCGAAATGACAATACACACAGGATCTTACTAAGGAGGAATAGCAGCGAAGCTAAAACCAGCAATGCCTGGAAAACTGCACTGCTGGCATTACAAAGAAAAAAAAGCCCTGAAGGGGCTTAATGTGAATAGCCACGGGTGTAAACCCGTGGTGAAGTGAAGAAACCAATTTAATGTTGCGCCGGAAAAAATAGTTTTTAGAAGAATTTCTTTAGTGACGGCGCAAAGAGATGATAATTATAAACAAAGAGAAAAATATCGAATTAAATCAATTTCATAAACCTAACAAAAAATCAAAAACATTATGGCAAAAATTAATTTCGGAGGAACAGTAGAAAACGTGGTAACAAGAGAAGAATTTCCCTTGTCGAAAGCCAAAGAAGTAATGAAGGATGAGACCATCGCAGTAATAGGCTATGGTGTGCAAGGTCCCGGGCAGGCGTTGAACCTCAAGGATAACGGCTTCAATGTCATCATTGGGCAGCGACAGAATTCAAAATCATGGGATAAAGCCGTGGCCGATGGATGGATACCCGGAGAGACGCTCTTTACCATCGAAGAGGCGCTCAAAAGAGGTACCGTCATCCAGTACCTGTTGTCGGATGCAGGACAGATCAGCCTGTGGCCTAGCGTAAAAGCCAGTCTTACCAAAGGAAAAACATTATATTTCTCCCATGGCTTTGGCATCACCTATAAGGAACAAACGGGCATCATCCCGCCCGAAGATGTTGATGTAGTGCTTATCGCACCCAAGGGATCGGGAACCAGTCTGCGCCGCATGTTTCTGGAAGGCAGAGGCCTCAATTCAAGCTATGCCATCTTCCAGGATGCTACCGGAAAGGCATGGGACAAAGTGGTTGCCCTGGGCATAGGTGTTGGAAGTGGTTATCTCTTTGAAACCACCTTTAAGAAAGAAGTGTACAGCGACCTCACTGGCGAACGCGGTACCCTCATGGGCGCCATCCAGGGAATATTTGCTGCACAATACCAGGTATTGCGCAAGAACGGACATTCGCCATCGGAAGCCTTTAACGAAACCGTTGAAGAACTCACCCAGAGCCTTATGCCCCTGGTGGCCGAAAACGGCATGGACTGGATGTATGCCAACTGCTCAACCACCGCACAGCGGGGAGCACTGGACTGGTGGAAGAAATTCCGTGATGCCTCCTTACCCGTTTTTGATGAATTGTACCAGGAGGTGGCCAAAGGAAATGAATCACAACGATCCATCGATTCCAACAGCCAACCCGATTACCGTGTGAAACTTGAAGCAGAACTTGCTGAACTGCGCGAGTCAGAGATGTGGCAGGCAGGTGCAGCAGTTAGAAAACTCAGGCCTGAAAACCAATAGTAAAACACAGTATTCACCAAAACTTTTATGTGTACCGGGTTTTCACAAACCTGAGCAATAACTAAATAAAAAGTCATGGGTAATAAAATTTATATTTTTGATACAACCTTGCGCGACGGAGAACAGGTCCCCGGTTGTCAGCTTAACACCATCGAGAAGATAGAGGTGGCGCGTCAGCTTGAAAAATTAGGCGTAGATGTCATCGAGGCAGGTTTTCCCATTTCCAGCCCCGGCGATTTCAATTCGGTGGTAGAGATATCCAAATCTGTTGAACGTCCCATCATCTGTGCCCTCACCCGGGCGGTGAAGAAAGATATAGAAGTGGCTGCCGATGCCCTGAAGTTTGCCAAGCGCAAACGCATCCATACGGGCATTGGAACCTCTGATTTCCATATCTTTCATAAACTGAATTCCAATAAGGAAGACATCATCAAAAGAGCCATTGAATGCGTGAAGTATGCCAAATCTTTTGTGGATGATGTTGAATTCTATGCCGAAGATGCCGGGCGTACCGATAACGAATACCTTGCCCGGGTGGTGGAAGCGGTTATCAAAGCCGGCGCTACCGTGGTAAACATTCCCGACACCACAGGCTACTGTCTGCCCAAGGAGTATGGTGAGAAGATCGCCTGGTTGGTCAACAATGTGCCCAACATCGACAAGGCCATTCTCTCCACCCATTGTCACAACGACCTGGGCATGGCCACCGCCAACACCATTTCAGGAATCCAGAACGGTGCACGCCAGATAGAGGTTACCGTGAATGGCATCGGCGAACGTGCCGGAAACACCTCTCTCGAAGAGGTGGTGATGGCCATCCGTAGTCACCACGACCTGGATTATGAAACCGGCATCGACACCAAACAGATCATGAAGTCGAGCAAGCTGGTATCTACGCTCATGCGCATGCCTGTGCAGCCCAACAAGGCTATTGTGGGAAGAAACGCTTTCGCGCACTCTTCGGGCATCCACCAGGACGGGGTGTTGAAGAACCGTCTCAACTACGAGATCATCGATCCTGCAGAGGTGGGTGTAAAGGAGTCTTCTATCGTGCTCACGGCAAGAAGCGGAAGAGCCGCCCTGAAACACAGGTTGCAGATGCTGGGCTATTCCTTCGAACTGGCTGAGCTGGATGATGTCTACGAACGCTTCCTCGAGGTTGCCGACAAGAAAAAAGACATCACCGAGGAAGATCTGGAAGCCCTGGCCGGCGCAGGCAAGGAAAAAGGCAAGCGCCCCATAGAGCTCATCTCTTTGCAGGTGGTATGCGGCAAGTCAACCATTCCTACCGCTACGGTACAAATCAGTTTCAACGGCGACATCTTCACCGAAACAGCTTCGGGCAACGGACCTATCGATGCATCCTTCAGCGCGGTGAAGAGCCTGCTTAAGAGAAGGGTACGGCTTGAGGAGTTCCTCATCCAGGCCATCACCCGTGGCAGTGACGATCTGGGCAAGGTACATGTACAGGTAGAGCATAAAGGCAGTATCTATTACGGCTTCTCTGCTCATACCGATATCATCACCGCTTCGGTGGAAGCTTTTCTGGATGCGTTGGGCAAAATATCTTAAACAAAAGGTATCTGGGGATGCACATCTGCCCCCTGCCCCTAACCCTATTACAATAACTTTTAAAAAATTAAACCATTGGCTGGAAAAACGATTATAGACAAAATATGGGATAAGCACATTGTTGAACCCATAGACAAGGATACCGGGGTGTTTTACATCGACCGTCATTTTATTCATGAGGTCACTTCGCCACAGGCCTTTGCCGGACTCAAAAAAAGGGGGCTTAAGGTAGCCCGTCCGGAGAAGACTGTAGCCACGGCAGACCACAACATCCCCACCGAGAATCAACATCTCACCATACAGGATGAGCTGAGCCGGGTGCAGGTAAATATGCTCACGAAAAACTGTGCAGAAAACGGCATTTCTCTTTATGGCCTGGGCCACCCCTTCAACGGCATCGTGCACGTTATAGGACCCGAGATGGGCATTACCCAGCCGGGTATGACCATCGTATGCGGCGACAGCCACACCTCTACCCACGG
>JBEPXC010000242.1:0-5653 GCA_041642035.1 Sphingobacteriia bacterium | reverse complement strand
TTCGATGGGGTATATTGATGCTGAATAAGTTGACTGTGCAAATTTTGCAACTGGGCTGAATTTAGCTGGGCTTTCAGCCCAAAGTTGCAAAACTTTCTATGCCAAAAATTTTTCTTGCGAGAAAACGATAATCATAAAAAGTAAAAACAAATGCAGTCTTTCACAATTTCTCAGGGAAAATACTAAAATCCGGCATAAAAAAATGTGTCTGTAATTACTTTGGCCCAGCTGTTTTGAGCAAGAACGGCTATACCTGACCCAATAGGTAGTATAGGTTTAATATTCAACACATTACAGATACTTCACATTCTGTTTGGCAACCAAATTTATATTATTCAATACGCTCATTACATTATTTGGTATAAAAGTGCTATTTGTTGAACCGTATTCATAATTACATTTAATCTATCCGGGATAATTTTACCCTATCGAATTTTTCACCCAGAATCTTCAAAAAAACATCATATAAATTAATCATTCAAAAAAGATGAAGAATCATTTTCAATCAGGCTCCCTTTTAACGTTACTCATTTTTTTATGCGCCACTTTTCACTGGATGCCATCAGCTCATTCCAATCCGGGTCAATCTGAACGATTGATTAATGGATGGGAATTTGTGAAACACGACCTTGGCGGAGTATGGGAAGCCGTACGAATCGAGAACAGTTCCAATCTTCCGGTTTGGGAAGAAGTTACTTTGCCCCACAGCGTAAACGCCCTGGATGGCGTTGACCCTGATGTACCCTATTACCAGGGGCCTGGCTGGTACCGCATTTGGCTGGACCTGCAAAACCCCTACCCCAAGGGACGCACAATCCTTCATTTTGAAGGTGCCGGTCAAAAAACAGATGTATATGTTTTTCAAACCCATATTGGCCAACACGTGGGCGGCTATGATGAATTTTCTTTCGATATTACCGATGCGGTAGAAGAATTCCGCAATTCCAGCTTTTCGGATATGTATGATGGTAAGGTTCCCGTTGTGGTAAGAACCGATAATTCTCGCGATGTAGAGATGATTCCTTCCGATCTGAGCGACTTCAACCTCTATGGTGGTCTTTACCGATATGTTAATCTGCGCTATGTTCCTGCCATTTCACTCGACATGGTTCATGTAAGCCCGGTTACAAAAGAGCCATATGAGGAAGCAGGAATAAAAATCGAAGCGCGCTTAGACAATCCATATGATTATGTGCAGCCGGTTGATGTCAATTACGAAATAACAGACCCTGAGGGGGCAAAAGTAGCATCAGGCACAACCACTTTGCTGGCCTGGAATGGCTTTGCGGAGATAGATGATATTACGATATCCCACCCTAAACTTTGGTCACCCTCCAACCCCGCCTTATACAGTTGCAAGCTTACCATCAACATGGGTGATGCGCAGCACCAACTGGCCGAAAATTTTGGAATACGGGATTTTGAATTCATCAAAAACGGGCCTTTTCACTTAAATGGAGAGCGTTTGTTCATTAAAGGCACCCACCGACATGAAGACCATGCCGGCGTAGGACCTGCCATGACCGAAGATCTTATGCGGCAGGAGATGCAGATGATGAAAGAGATGGGCGTCAATTTCATTCGTCTTGGCCACTATCAGCAGTCGGAAATTATTTTAGATTTGTGCGATGAGCTGGGTATTATGGTTTGGGAAGAGATTCCCTGGTGCAGAGGCGGTCTGGGTGGTGAAATATTTCGTGAACAGGCCAGTGGGATGCTCACCAACATGATTGAGCAGCATTACAATCATCCCTCGGTGATCATCTGGGGGTTGGGCAACGAAAACGACTGGCCCGGAGATTTTGATACTTTTGATGAACATGCTATACGTGCCTTTATGAAACAGCTGCACGATCAGTCTCACCAGCTCGACAGCAGCCGTAAAACAGGCATCCGTCGTGCTGATTTTCTTAATGATGTTATCGATGTATACTCTCCGTCCATCTGGGCAGGTTGGTACCGGGGCATTTACCAGGATTACAAACCGGCAACCCTCGATTGGATTGAAAGTGTAGATCACTTTTTCCATATGGAATGGGGCGGCGATAGCCACCCGGGCCGTTTTAACGACCAACCGGAAAAAGCCCTCGGGCACATTGTTCCCGGTGATGTCGACGAGCGCCATGGTGATTTTCAGATGACCGGCGGACTTCCCAGAGCATCTAAAGATGGCGACTGGTCCGAGTCTTACATGGTCAATCTTTTCGACTGGCACCTGAAGGAGATGGAAACCATGCCTAACCTTACCGGTGCAGCCCAATGGCCCTTCAAGGACTTTTCCACTCCTTTACGCCCCGAAAACCCAATTCCCTATGTCAATCAGAAGGGTGTAGTGCAGCGTGACCTTACACCAAAGGAGAGTTTTTATGTTTTTCAATCGTATTGGACAGAAGAGCCTATGGCCCACATATATGGTCATGCATGGACTACACGATGGGGAGAAAAGAATGAGCATAAACAAGTAAAAGTCTTTTCCAACTGCGACGAAGCCGAACTCTTTGTAAACGGAGAATCACTGGGTATAAAGCAGCGCAACAGCCAGGATTTCCCAGCTGCCGGCCTGCGCTGGATGGTACGTTACAACGAAGGCGAAAATCACCTAAAGGTAATTGCCCAGAAGGGTGATGTAACGGTTGAAGACCAGATCACCATCAATTACCAGACCGAGCCCTGGGGACAACCGGCAACACTCAAACTGGAACTGGCATATCAACGTGCTGATACCGCCGAAGTGCGTGTACTGATGCTTGATGAAAATGCTATACTATGTCTTGATGCAGCAAACATTGTCGACTTCGATCTTACAGGCGATGGACAACTGATCGATAATATGGGCACCGCTAAAGGCTCACGTAGGGTACAACTGGCCAACGGAAGAGCTTCTATCCGGGTAAAACTAAATGGTGGTGAATCGGTAATTTCAGTAAAGAGCGATGGTTTCGAAACAGACCTTCTTTCACTTTACCGTCAACAGCCCAGCAATAAAAGGCAACCGGAAAAACTGGGAACATCCGAACTATTCAAAGTGCCCGCAAATGAAGACATAAAGGAAATAATGACCCGTGTGGTGGACTGGCAGCTCGACAGCCTCCCTGAACCCAAAATGCGCCCGGGTGGCGACCTGGCCTGGTACGAACATTTCGACTGGACCAACGCTGCCTTCTACACCGGCGTAATGGCCCACTTTCAAACCACCGGCGATAAAAAATACCTGGAAACCATGACCCAATTTGCCGAAGAATCCGACTGGATGCCAGGCAAAAGACTCCTTCATGCCGATGACCATGTAATTGGCCAGGTATATGCCGAAATTTATCTCCATGATAAAACCAGGGCCAACCTCGACCCCTTCTTTAAAACTTTCGACACTCTTATGGATATGCCCCTTAACGGCAAGGAATTGTGGGATTGGTGCGATGCACTATACATGGCCCCTCCTACCCTAACCCGACTTTACAAGGTTACAGGCAATACAGAATACCTCGATTTTATGGATAAATTGTGGTGGGAATCAACAGAACACCTGTATGACCCACAGGAACAACTTTACTACCGTGATGACCGCTTTAAAATAAAAGCAGACGGCTCAGGCAGAAGAGAGAAAAATGGCGAAAAAGTGTTCTGGAGTCGCGGTAATGGCTGGGTAATGGGCGGTTTGGCAAGATTATTACAAGATTTGCCACAAGACTATCCTACAAGAGAAAAATACGAAGACCTTTTCAAAGCTATGGCAGCCCGGATCGTTGAATTTCAGGGTGGCGACGGACTATGGCACACCAGCCTATTAGACCCGCAGGGCCATGGTGAATCCAGCGGTTCAGCATTTTACACCTTTGCCCTGGCGTGGGGAGTAAATGAAGGCCTGCTCGATAAAGATATTTACATGCCTTACGCCCTGAGAGGATGGCACGGTTTAACCAACCTTGTGCAACCCTCAGGCAAACTGGGCTGGACCCAGCAAATAGGATACGCACCTGAAGAAATACACGAAAACATGTCGGAGGTATACGGCGCAGGAGCATTCCTGCTGGCAGGAAGTGAGATAATTAAATTCAATGCTAAAGATGAAGCAAAAAAATAAATACTTCTCACAAACTCCTTCCAATATTCATCACCGAATTCATGCATGAAAATTGAACATTAAATAAAGAAATTGAAACGTAAATGTCAGATAATAAAATAATAAAAAAGATTTATTAGCGTCGGAAGTTACCGCTTTAGGTTTTGGTTCTTGGTTGATTGTTTAGGTTTGGTTGATTTGGTTGAAAGAGCCATCAGAGAAATCTGATGGCTCTTATTCCAATTATTTTTCGCCATTGAAAAGCTCGAGTATACCGGTCACAATTATTAACCCAAATCCTCAAATTACCTGCTATCTGCATAAGTATGCAGGTGGATGGCTCCATATGCAATGCTGACCCTGATAGCGATCAAATACGTATCCGGTTAACGAATAACGATCTTAGCACAACCTTTTTACAAACAGATAATAAATCATGGAGAACTATATTGTTTTAAGCCTGCTATCATTGGTTTTAGCCGCTTCTTGCAATCATGATGATGAGCAGCAGCCTTTAGAGCTATGGTACAACCAGCCTGCAGTCTATTGGGAAGAAGCTCTTCCCCTGGGCAATGGATTGACAGGAGCCATGGTTTTCGGCGGTATTGCCACCGAACAGTTTTTATTAAATGATAACACGCTTTGGTCGGGCGGACCAAATCCGGGGAACAGGAAAAATGGCCCGGAAACATTATCAAAAGTCCGTCAGGCAGTTTTTGAAGAAAACTACGAGGAAGCCGACAGGCTATGGAGAAGCATGCACGGGCCATACTCAGCCCGCTACCTGCCCATGGGTGATTTACTCCTTAACTTTCCCTTTGTTGAAGCAAACACTGAAAATTACCGGCGAAGCCTCGATTTACGTAATGCACTGTCCACAGTGTCTTTCAGTATTGATAGCGTTGATTACAAAAGAGAATCATTCATCAGCCATCCTGATCAGGTGATGGTGGTAAAACTTACTGCCTCCGACAAGGAAAAAATCACTTTTAATGCAAGTTTAACATCAAAATTAAATTACAATGTCAGGGTAATTTCTCCTGACTATCTGGTATTGGAAGGAAAAGCCCCCAGCTATGTTGCCCATAGAAATACTGAGCCAGAGCAGGTTGTTTTCAAACCTGACGCAGAGGGAATGACCTTTGAGATACACCTTAAATTGATAGCTACAGGGGGGGATTTGATTCCACAAAACGGTACCATTGGCGTAAAAGATGCTGATGAAGTTATGCTGCTGCTTTCCGGAGCCACAAGCTTTAACGGATTCGACAAATCACCTGCCTTAGAAGGAAAAGACCCTGCACCCCTTGCCATTGGCAAGCTATCTGCTGCTTCAGAATACAATTATGACGAGTTATTTGAAAGGCACCTGTCCGACTACAGCGAACTTTTCGACAGGGTAGAATTATATCTTGGTCCACAACAGATGGATCTCCCCACCGACGACCGGCTATTGAAAGTTAACGGTGGGCAGGCAGATAATGGCCTGACGGCACTCTATTTCCAATACGGACGTTATCTGATGATCTCCTCGGCACGCAAGGGTACGCCCCCTTCAAACCTTCAGGGAATATGGAATCCGTTTGTTCAGCC
>JBEPXC010000241.1:0-5677 GCA_041642035.1 Sphingobacteriia bacterium | reverse complement strand
AATTTAGTTTGTAATGATTTATGCTTGTTTTTTTTAGCCCTGCAAAGGTACGAAAAGCGATGATCTCAGGGATAAATTGACTCATCTCGTTCTTTCCGGACACACTTCCTTAAGTAGAATCTCTTATGTATCAAAGACTCGAAGTAAGAGAGTGAAAAGAGAGAAGATGAGATGTAACTTTATTCATCTGTATCGCTTTTCTTCTATTAAACAGGCAGGCCTTGAAATATATCGTTCAGGGGTCTTAGGGAGGCGATCAGAGCTCCTAAAATGGATAAATACACCTGAGAGATGTACAGATAAAAAAGCCGCCTCAAATAAAAATTTGAGGCGGTCTCTTACTAGTTGTGTATGAGCCCGGGGGCTCTATGGAGGTTTAATAAAACATGTGTCTGTTGTCTTCTATCTCGGCACTTTCTTGTAAGGCTCTGAAGGCTTCATTGGGAACGCGATTGCGGAAGCTGCTTTCCAGTTGTTCCTGTTGCGCAGCTATGCTGGCAGGTTCAGGTGCTGCCTCTTTGCTGGTTACTTCAACCATAAACACGCCTGCATTGCCTGCAACGGGTTCTGAAAGGGTATTGGGCGATAGTGCAAAAATAGCCCCCACCACAGCGGGTTCTGCTCCAAAACCCTGTAGGTTGTTGCTGTTGAAGCGTACATTCTCTGCTGTACTAACACTTAATCCCAGGCTTGCAGCTTTTTCTTCAAGGGTTGAACCGGGTGCTTGTTGCATCTCCTCTTTGATCATCCGGGCTTTCTTCTCCTTAATGGCAATGTCCATAATATCTTCCCGGATATCTTCCAGATCAGGAATGCCTTCTTCTTTAATGTTGGCTACTCTGGCTACTACAAATCGGCCATCAAGGTCAAAGATCTGCGATATGCTTCCTTCATCGGTTCTTTCTGCAAAAGCCCATTGAATAACACCTCTGGGGTTTTCGATGCCAGGAATAGAGTTGTCCATGGGACGAATGTCCGGTGCTATGCGTTTGCTTAGGCCCTGTTCTTCTACCACAGCATCAAAGTCGTCGTTGTCGCGAAGGGTGGAAGAAAATGCACTGGCCTCTCCATATACCCGTTGGAAAGTACGGTTGCTATATTCGATGTTGCGGGTAAGTCTTGCCACCTGTACCTTTTTGGTAGGTGTTGATTTGCCGGTGATATGAATAACATGAAAACCAAACTCTGATTCGGCTACTGCAAAGCTGTTAACGGGGTTGTCAAGAACGGCCTGATTGAAGCCCGGTACCATGGCACCATCTTCGAACCAACCCAAATCACCCTGGTTGGATACGGCAGAAGGATCGTCGGATACTTCAACAGCTATCTGTGCAAAACGTGAGGGATTTCTTCTTACCACACTAAGCAGACTATCAGCTTTTGCCTGGGCCTGTTCACGGTTGAGGGTAGTTCTCTCGCCTGCACTTCTTGAAGCAACGTGCGAAATGAGAATATGAGAGGCTTTCATAGAATCAGGACGAAAGGCAATATCGGCAAGTTTGGCTACTACAAAAGCATTGTTTTCAACATAGGGTCCATATACCGTTCCTTCTTCTGAATTGAACATCAGGCTGTCTATTTCAGGAGAAAGTTCTTCTCTTGATAAATAAGCTGGATTGAAACGTTCATCTGAATTGGCGTTGATAAAATTTTCGGTGTTTTCTGCCTGTTCCAGTTCTGTTTTGAGTTGTTCAATTTCTCTTCTGATGCTTTCACGATCTTCATCGGAAGGAAAGATGGGGAAGACAACGTATTCGAGATCGCGTGATTCTTCACGCTCGTACTTGTATTTGTGATTGCTATAGGCATCGCGGAGTTCCCGCTCGGATACTTCGACCAGGCTGTCGTTAATCTGGCCATACCGTTTCAGCATCACCTGCGCACTGGCTGAGGTATTCTTCTCCTGGTGGTCCATCTTTGCCAGTGCCTCGGGCATGTAGTAACCTTTGCGGATCAGATTGTGATACTTGTTTTCTTTCCTTTGCTCACGGATATAGTCTTCCATCATAAACCACTGGTTTTGAATGGAAGGCTCCATAGAATTCAGATTTTGTATAAACTCGATAACCCTTTGAGAATTGAAGGAGCCATCAGTAGGATTGGTGAAGTTTTGCAGAATAACCGGGTGTGGATCGTTGCCTATGATTAATTCACTTAATTCATCGGGAGAAATTTTAATGCCCAACTCTTCAAACTCCTGCGAAAGCAATTTCTCGCGCAGTATCTGATCCCATACTTGCTGTCTGATCTGAAATGCTTCCCTGGGAGAGGGATTTGAATTGCCGGTTTGGTTGCTCCAGTTTTCTGTCGCTTGTGCAACGCGGTTCTCGAAGTCGGGATAAACTATTTTTGAAGAGCCTATTGAACCTACTTCAAGATTTTGTGAGCCCGATGGGCCATAGCCCATAAAATCGCCTAGTACAAATGCAGCAAGTGCTATACCTATAACGGCAATTAGCAATCCGGAATAACTTCTGATTTTTCCTATTATAGCCATAATATTTGTCTATTCTTTAATCTGATTTACTTGTTTTTAAATTGAATTGCAAATGTATAACAATTTTTAAAACCATTTCTGACCACCTTAAATTATTTGCAGGCAAACCCTCCTGAGATAATCACAAAAAACCCTTCATAAATGTGTTTATGTGGTTTTATGCTGTGACACCAGCTAATGTGTCACCATAGCCCGCATTGATGCTATTACCTATCAGATATCAGACCCCTCAGGCCATACGAGCCTGTTCAAAAAAATGTGGATAAACAAAAGTGAATGTTTTATTCCTCTCCTGTTTTCATCAATACCTGGTCTATACGTTTTTCGTTTACCTGGGTGATTTTAAAATGATAGTTCTTAATGGTAATTTCTTCATCTTTCTCAGGTATGCTTTCATGCTGGTTGATGATTAAGCCTCCTAATGTTTCATATTCTTCTGATTCGGGCAGGTGAAAACCAAACTTGTCATTCAAATAGTCGATCTCCAGGCGGGCCGAAAAGATGTACTCATTGTCGCTGATTTTTTTTTCAATAAAAGTATCTTTATCGTATTCATCATCGATTTCTCCAAAAAGCTCTTCCATGATATCTTCGATGGTAATCAGGCCTGCAGTGCCCCCAAATTCATCCACCACTACCGCAATGCTTTTTCTTTGCTGAATAAAACTTTTAAGCAGTTTGTTTACGTGCATGGTTTCAGGTACGAGCATCAGGGGCCTGATGATGCTTTTTACATCTTTTGGCTTTTTAAAGAAGTCGAAAGCATGCACATAGCCTACTACATTATCAATGCTTTTTCTGAAGATCAGGATTTTGGAAAGGCCTTTCTCTGAAAATGTTTCTCTGAAGGAGTCCAGCGATTCCTTTTCATCCAGAGCAACGATCTCGGTTCGGGGAATCATGCTCTCCCTGAGTTTAATGTCGGGAAATTCTATGGCATTCAGAAAGATCTGCATTTCGATACTCTCGCGCTTGTTGGAAGGATTTTGGTCTCCAAATTCCCGCATAAAATTATCAATATCTACACTGTCAAAAGCTTTTGGCTTCTCATCCATTTTTATGTTGAAGATCTTTTGTAAGATAAAATTAGACAAGCCCAGGGTCATAAAAACAATGGGGTAGAGCAGATAGTAAATGATGGATACAGGTATGGCAAAAAAGCTCAGAATCTGGTTGGAGTTGATGCGAAAAATGGCTTTGGGGATAAATTCGGCAAACAACAATATGATCAGTGAAGAGATGATGGTTTGGCTGAGCAAAATGATGAATTCGCTCTGAAGGGCATCGGGTAGCATATGGAGAAGAAATGATCGCAACACCACCGCTATAAACACTCCATATACTACCAGGGCAGCATTGTTGCCCACCAACATGGTCGAAATAAAGCCCGAATCGGATTTTGTAAACTGAGAAATGATCCGCGCGGATATTCCACCGCTTTTTTTATCCACTTCAACCTTAAGTTTATTGGCTGTGATATAGGCTATCTCCATTCCTGAAAAAAAGGCAGAAAAGATAAGGCTGATTAAAATGATGGTCCAGATGTCCACGGATACTTTTTGTTGATTTTACTACAAAGATAAAATAAAAAGCCAAGCAAGGGCCCTAAGTCTGTATGATGTTTTATATCAGGGATTTTCCTGATTAAGCGTGTCGGCTTCTTCCGTGGGTGATTCCAGGTAAAAGGTTCCTTTTGGATTCTTTATGACCCAGGCGTTGAAACGATCATCCGATTCAAAGCCATCTCCATAAAGAACCTCTTCTCCCGTAGTGATCTTTACAAATTTTTCGGTATAGATGGTTTGGTTTTTCTGATCCCAGATGAGTTGTTCGGTATTGAGCATTTCGTTGTTTTGCACATTTTGTACTACTACATCGTTTCGGGCATCAATAAGCTCATCCTTTTCATATTGAATGGCATATTGGGCTGAAATGCGCGAACTCTCCACCCGCAAGGAATCATAGAAGATCATCAAAAAACCTTCAGGCAGTTCCATATAGGGTTCTTCTCCCTCATATCTCAGCATGGTAGGAGCTTCCATGATCATTTGTATCTTACCGAAGGTGCTGTAAACTATTCTCAGGTCGTTGGCTGTTTCTACCGGCAGAGTGTCTTCCCGTGTAATGGTTTCTATGGTTTTTATATCGGGCTTACATGAAAAAAGCATTGCCATCCCAAAAAAGATGGCAATGCTTTTATACAATAATATTTTTAAAGTGGAGTACATGATTACCCTTATCTTACTCTGGTAGTTTCGTTAATCCAACAATTAACTCTATAGGTATCTCCTTCTGAAAGACCATGGAAAAAGGTAAGCTCTTTGTTGGGGAAATACTGGCTGTAAGTATTGATCAGCTCAGTAGCTCTTTCTTTAACAATATCATCCTGTGCCACATTACGTGCCTGTACAAATTTGTCAACAGCTACCCAATACACCGCGGCTTTACTCAAATCATTGTCTCCACACTGGCTGGAAGAGGCTGCATACATTTCGCCGATCAACAGGTAAGGTCTACCGTTATTGGGATCAAATTCTGCTGCCTGCAAGGCATAGGATCTTGCCTGACTGAATTGACGCAGCTGCCTGTAGCTGATATCCGACATCATAAGCAAGGCGGTAAATTTATCTTCGTCGTTTTCGTAAAGATCTACAGCTTGTTGGAAATAATTAATGGCCCTGGTGTAATTTTCTGCAGAATTTTCCATGCGCCCCATCAGGAAAGCGGATTCAGCAGTAGGTTTCAGGTTGTGCAACTTAAGGGTTGTATGATAAAACAATTCCGAGTCACTGCAGCCTGCTTTGTCGAGCATGGACGTTATTTTTTCGAGCAGTTCAATGTTTTCAGGATTCTTTTCAAATTGTGGGCCATAGAGCGTTACGATGTTTTCGCAAGTGGCATAGGGCTCGAACAAACTTTCTATATTAGCCTTGGCAGGCTCATAAAACCTCTTATCCTGTGGGTTGTTCTGAAGGTTATGCTCTATAATCTCCATGGTTTTCTCGAAAGTGGTCAATATTTCGGATACCTCTTTTAAGCCCGACTGTTCCAACCTGATGAGCGATTGAAAATTAATCAGCAAAACATCAGCCTCTGATTTTTTACCTTCCAGCGCGATAGATTCAGAAGATATCTCGTAAATCTCCATGATGCTGTTGGGACGAAGCTGAAATAAATCAA
>JBEPXC010000240.1:0-5687 GCA_041642035.1 Sphingobacteriia bacterium | reverse complement strand
GGTTTGATCGGGCAGGCGCTCGAAATGAAAACATGTTTCGGCCAGCTCTGAATGCAACACCAAAGGACTTTCCTGTATCCGCTCAGATGCTTCCCCTTTAAAATAAAGGGGTATGGACTTCTCGACCAGATAATCCACGCAGGTATAAATGGTTTTTTCTATAAAAGGTCGGATGTGTTTGGCTATATACTCATCTTCGAGGCCTTCATAAAACTTATTGATTTTGGGAAAAGTAGGATTGAAACGTTTGTGGAGATTCTCATCGGCCACTTTATGCAGTATTTCCATCACGTGCACATACTCATCAGGCAGATGATCAAAATAGTCCCAGAAGGTATTGCGGGCAACTTTCTTAAAACCGTATTCAAACTGATTTTTTGGCGTTCTTCCCACGGCAAACGCCTCGATAAGAAATCCCAATACGGGGTGCCTTGTAACAGCAAAAACCAACTCCTGGTTAAGAGGTTTTGCTTTGTTTTGATTAAAGGATGCAGACATAAAACTCTTTCAACATTACGAACCCGCAAAGCTACGAATTTAAAGTGGTTATTATCGGATGTTTACGTGGAAACATTATAGACAAGGCATTTAAGACAAAGGGATAAAATCAAGAAAGTCCAACCTGTAGAACAAATTGGACTTTTAAAAGGGTTAATTTTAGGCTCAGGAATTTATTCCTCACTCACCCAGGCGATAATTTCATCGGATAACGGATCATGTCGTGGCGGGAAAAATTTCACCAACTGACCCTTCTCGTCGATCAAATACTTTTGGAAGTTCCATGCTACCTCAGAGTCCATAACACCATTCTGCGCCTCTTGCGTAAGCCATTGATACAGAGGATGCATATCATCACCCTTAACCGATATTTTCGACATCATAGGGAAGGTAACTCCGTAATTTTCCTGGCAAAAGGTGGCAATTTCCTCTTCGGTGCCGGGTTCCTGGTTCATGAAGTTATTGGCTGGAAAACCAACGATTACAAAATCCTCATCACCATATTGCTTATAAAGCTTTTCGAGCGATTCGTACTGGGGGGTAAGTCCGCATTTGGAGGCTGTATTAACGATCATTACTTTTTTTCCTTTCAGGTCAGCAAAATCAAATTTGTCACCATAGATATCCTCTACAACAAAACCATGCAGTGAGCCGGGAGGAGTAGCCATTGCATATTGGCCGATGAAGAGGAAAGAGAGGAACAATGCAAAAAAACCGGTAGTAATCAGGAAATGCTTTTTCATAAAAATTATAATATTAAGTGGATAAACATTGAGAAAATAGGGAACACTGTTTTTTGTGCAATTTTTTAAACTACATTCTTAAACAAAGGAATAGAGAAAAGGTTCAGCAGTTGAGCTTGAGGCTTTGGCAAAGGTTTAGACCGTTTGGATGCTTCAAAAGATGGTCACAAGTTATCCGCTCCGCTCCAACTTTCAGCCTCGAATTATTAACTTCAAACTAATCTTTTACCAAGTCCGTATTTAAACCGTATTTAAACCGTAAAAATACGGTTTAAATACGGTTTAAATACGGACTTGGTTCGATTATGCCTTGGTGAGAGGAGGGTAAATATACCCTTTCTACACTTCTCTTCCTTTCAGCTCTCATTAGCTTTGAGACCAGATGTTTCATTCCCAAAGATTTTCGGGATGAAAGTCTTCTGGTCTCTTCCTTCCAGCTTTAAGCTTCGAGCTTTCAGCTGTATTAACATACGAGCTCATTCCAATATTTCTGGTAATTTTACAACGCACAATATTCAACATGAACAAGTATGAAATTCAAACCATCAGAAGACACCTGGCTAATAGCCATAAAAGCGGCTATCGAAGCCGGCAAGGCCGTTATGGAGGTATATAACACCAACTTTAACATACAGACAAAAGCCGATGGATCGCCCATCACCCTTGCCGATCAAAGGGCCAACCAGATTATTTGTGATGCGCTAGGACAGACGGGTATAGGCATTATCAGCGAAGAGAGTGCTAATGAGGAGTACCCTAAACGTAAAGACAAAACGCTTATGTGGCTGGTCGATCCGGTAGATGGCACCAAGGAATTCACCCACCGTAATGGAGAATTTAGCATCAATATTGCCTTGATAGAAAACCAGCAACCTGTATTTGGTATTGTAACGGCTCCGGCGTTAAACCAGGGATGGTTTGGATGGTTGAATAAAGGTGCCTGGAAAATCGAAGCACTTGACCAGTTTGAAAGGATGCTGCCCAGCGCAAACCTTACGGATATCATGCAATACAGCACCGAAATCAGCAGCGCTGCTCCTCCCGAAACACCCGTACTGGCCGTGAGCCGTTCGCATCTAACTGAAAATACAATTGCCATGATGCACCAGATTTTTGGCGAGGAAAATAATTACGATATGCAAAGAAAAGGCAGTTCACTTAAATTTTGTATGATTGCTGAAGGTAAGGCCCATTTCTATCTGCGCGCCGACAGCATAAACGAATGGGATACCGCTGCCGGACATGCCGTTTTACTGGCCGCAGGCGGAGGGGTTATGACCTGGCCGGGTGCAAAAGAGCTGAGATACAATAAAGAAAAGCTTATTATTGAAGGTTTTGTGGCTTTCCCTAAGTCTACTGACTTAAATTGGTTTAAGGGTAAACTTCCGCTTTAGGAAAGGGTAAGAAAATACCGAGGCCAAAATGATGAGGGTTCCCACATAAAATCCTATGGACATGGTTTCTGCTTCACCAAAAATAAGCCAGGCAAGAAAGATTCCATACACGGGCTCCAGATTAATAGACAACACTACCGTATAGGCCGAAAGCTCCTTCATGATCTGAACAATGGCTGTAAAGGCATAGGAGGTACACAACAGACTTAAAATCAAAATCCATCCCAGGTCACCCCATCCGAGCGAAAGCAAGCTCCATAGGGGTTGTGTGGCGATGAGATAATACAGGCTTATGGCTAAAAATCCACCAATCATTTCGTAGAAACTAATCACCGTGGGATGCCATCTTCTGCTGATGTTGCGGTTGAGCACCACAAAAAGTCCATTAAGCAAGGCCGACAATAATGAGAACAGAATGCCTTCCACATACTGCATTTCATATTGGAAAATAAGGTAAATTCCAGCGATGATGACCAACCCAATGAATACCTCAAGCCAAAAGATCTTTCGTTTTTGCAGTATTGGTTCAAGAAAACTGGTAAACAAAGTAGTGGAAGCAAATACGCCAAGAGTAACGGACACATTAGAAACCTTGATGGCGTGAAAAAATGTGATCCAATGCAAGGCCACCAGCACTCCGATAAAGCCCAGATGCATAAACTGACGGGTGCCCACACCCATGGGAATTTTTCGGTAGATAAGAAAAACCAACAGCCCGGCAATGGCAAACAACATTCTCCACCATACCAAAGAAATGGCATCCAATGATATTAAGGCACCCAGTATAGCCGTAAAACCCAGTAACACCACTATAAAATGTAGGTGTATATATTGTCCGATTAACCTGATGTTGCTCATTATTTACCCAAAAAATGATTATCAATAATTTGAATGGCGTTTTCTACTCTTTGCTCGCCCAATCCGGAAACAACAGCATAGGGCAGATTAAAATACTCCAGCTCCTTACGATACCACTCAAAGAAAAACTGTCTTAAATGTGGATGCTCACGCTGATTGTCGAACTCCCAGGGTAGGTCAATATTACAGAGAAGAAACAGACTATAGTTGTTTTTTCTGATGTTGTCATCGATCCATGGGTGACTCTTACCATATTTATACAGGCTCCAGATGCGTGTTACCAGGAGTTCTGTATCACAAAACAAATACTTCACAGCTTTAGCAGCAGCATTCTCTTCCGACTTCAACTGATTTTGTGCGATCAATAAAATGTCATCATACGTGTATGCTCTATTCAGACGTTCTATATAATGGCGTGCAAACTCAGGTACACACACCGTATTATAGTGCTGAGCCAATTTGCAGCAAAGGTCTGATTTGCCTGTAGACTCAGGTCCGGTTATGGCAATCTTAAGCAGAGAATTGTTCACGTAACTATTTTTGAATAGATTTTTTGGTGTGCAAAGATATGCAATAGAGGTGAAAGTAGATAGCTCTTATGTAACAATGGCTGTAAGGAAGAAGAGGTGAACCACCCAACAAATAAACTATTCAACGTTCTCAACCATACGTTCTACTTCAACCCCAAGGGCAAAACGCAAAACCTAATAAATGTTACAACAAGTATAAAACTTACAAAAAATGCCGTGATTTACGGTAAAGCATGCAAAAGATTATTTACTATATTTGTTGCCTGTTGATAAAAACGCCTATTTGATGAATCGATCAAACAATGAAGATATAGATATTGGCATATCTGGTTTGCGCAAGCTTACCGATGTCATTAAGCAACAATTTGGATTTGATCTGGGTGTTTATGCCGGAACATCTTTAAAAAGAAGAATATCTCTTATTATGCAGAACAATGATCTGGCAAATCTGGATGACCTCATTCATGTGCTCACGGTTCAGCCCTCCTTTTTTACGAAGTTTCAGACACAGATGGTGGTAGAAGGCACGGAATTTTTTCGTGATCCTGCTTTCTGGAGATGCTTTCGCGATGAGATATGTACTGCTTTAAAAAACAACCAACTAAAGATAAAAATCTGGTTGCCCGGTTGTGCCACAGGTGAAGAAGTAATCAGCACTGCTATTACACTCACCGAAGCAGGGATTTACGACCGATCGGTAATTTTTGCCACAGACCTCAACAATGAGATTATTGAGCTCAGCAAAAATAAATTGTACAACAATCATATTCTTGAGATTTCGGAAAATAACTTTAAACGATTCAGAGAGGATGAAGCAGCCGATTTTTCGGTCTATTACTCCCGGCAAGCTTCAGGATTCACCTTTGCCAAAGAATTGTATGAAAACATAAGCTACGATGTATTTAATGAAGATGATACCAAGTTTAATAAAACGGTGAATATGATTATTTATCGCAACAAATTCATTTACTATAATGCATTGTATCAGGAAAGGCTTCTTGAAATATTTACAGAACGACTATCCTTGAATGGTTTCTTTGCCGTTGGAAACAAAGAAAATATAAGTTTTTGCAAGGATGCTAAAAAGTATACTGCCTTAAATGAAGTAGAGAAAATTTATAAAAAGACAAGTAATTAACTGGTATTATTAAGGCTATGATATGATAGGATATATGTCATCTCAGTTAACTTAAACCATATAATACAGCAAATGGTATTTAAATGAAGTATAAATTGGTTATTATAGGTGGTTCGGCAGGAAGTTTTCAGTTGGTTACCAGGATACTGAGCAAATTACCTGCTAATTTCAATATTCCAGTAGTATTGGCTTTGCACAGGCTAAAACATGTACGGCATGGTTTTGTTGAAGCACTCTCTATAAAATCCGTATTACCGGTCATAGAGCCAGTTGACAAGGAAAGTATTAAACCCGGAAATGTTTACCTGGCCCCTGCCAATTACCATTTGTATGTTGAACTGGCGGGCAAATTTGCCTTATCCACAGAAGAGCCCGTAAATCATTCCCGACCTGCCATCGACTTAACCTTTGCTACAGGAGCCTATTGCTTTAAAGAAAAAACAATAGGTATTATTTTATCAGGTGCCAATAGGGATGGGGCAGCCGGATTGAAGAAAGTAAAAGATTATGGTGGGCTTACCATTGT
>JBEPXC010000239.1:0-5824 GCA_041642035.1 Sphingobacteriia bacterium | reverse complement strand
GTGAGGGTGCCGGTTTTATCCGTAAAAATTACGGTTGTTTCACCCAGTGTCTCTACGGCTTCGAGCTTTTTAACGATTACATTTTTCCTGGCCAGTCTGAGCATGCCACGTGCAAGGGCTATACTAGCCACAATGGGCAATCCCTCGGGTATGGCGGCGATGGTCCAGGCAATGGAAGTTTGGATGAGTTGATAGAGTTCTTTGCCTGAGATCCAGCCAAATAATAGAAAGGCAGCTGCCAGGCCTATGGTTACCCAAATAAGATTTTTGGTAAGGGTATTAAGTTTCTGGTTAAGGGGGATTTCATCTTTTTCTTCCCGGCCTACCAGATCAGAAATGTTTCCCAGTTCGGTCTGCATTCCAGTGCCATATACCAGAGCTTTGCCAACGCCGGTAGTTACTGCTGTTCCCTTGAAGAGAATATTTTTTCTGTCGCCAACCTGTTTTTCTTCTTTAATGGTGTCGGCAGACTTCTCCACCGGGACAGATTCTCCTGTAAGAGGGGATTCATCTACGCCCAATTCGGTTTCCTCAAAGATACGAGCATCTGCAGCAATCAGATCACCCGATTCAACAACCAAAATGTCTCCGGGGACTATGTTTTCAGCATCGATTCTCTCCTCTTTACCCTCACGTAGAACCGTCGCTTTTATTTTGTCCATTTTCTTGAGAGCATCCATGGATTTCTGGGCCTTATATTCCATCCAGAATCCAATGAGTGTATTGATGAGCAATACCACAACAATAGCAATGCCCTCGGCGATGTCGCCAAAAGCAAAAGCCAGAGCTGCTGCTGCACTCAAAAGATAAATGACGGGATTGTTAATCTGTGAAAAAATAAGATCCCATATGCTTCGTTTAGATTGTTCTTTCAGGACATTGCGGCCGTATTTATCTCTTCTCTCTTCAACTTCTTGGGCAGAAAGACCGTTCTCCGCTTTTACGGATAGTTCTTCAAAGATTTCGTTTGCCTCTTTACGATAAGCATCTTTAATAACAGGAGTTGATTCGTTTTTTTTGGCCATAGGTCAGCAAAATTGGTTTTTGAAAAGGATTATCATTAATAATGAAACAAGATTATGCCAGATCGATATCTTTATTAAGGTAAACATCTTGTATTTTATTGAGCAGTTTTATTCCATCTTTCATGGGGCGTTGGAAAGCCTTACGGCCAACAATGAGCCCCATACCGCCAGCGCGTTTATTAATAATGGCAGTTTTAACTGCCTCCGTAAGATCACTCTCTCCCTCTGAAGCCCCTCCTGAGTTGATTAAGCCTATGCGGCCCATATAACAATTGGCTACCTGGTAGCGGCATAAATCAATGGGGTGATCACTGGAGAGTTTGTCATACATATCAGGGTGGGTTTTGCCAAATTTAATGGTGGTGAAACCGCCATTGTGGGTCGGCAGCTTTTGCTTAATAATATCGGCCTGTATGGTAACACCAAGATGGTTTGCCTGTCCGGTGAGGTCGGCAGCTGTTTCGTAATTCACCCCACCTTTGGTGAATTCATTGTTGCGGGTGTAACACCATAATATGGTAGCCATTCCCAGTTCATGTGCCCTTTCAAAGGCCTTAGAGACCTCCTGAATCTGACGATTGGATTCTGCTGAACCAAAATAAATGGTTGCACCTACTGCAGCAGCACCAAGATTCCAGGCATCATCAGCAGAGCCAAACATGATCTGGTCATACTTATTGGGGTAGGTCATTAATTCGTTGTGATTTAGTTTTACCACAAAAGGGATTTTGTGTGCATACTTGCGCGAAAGAATGGCCAGTGTTCCAATGGTTGATGCAACTGCATTGCAGCCACCCTCTATGGCAAGCCTGATAATGTTTTCGGGATCAAAATAGTCCGGGTTAGGGGCGAAAGAACTACCTGCAGTGTGTTCTATTCCCTGATCAACAGGTAGTATAGAAAGATATCCTGTTGCTGCCAATCGTCCATGGTTAAACAGGGAAGCCAGATTCCTCAACACCCGTGGTGTCCTGTTGCTGTCTCTGAAAATGGTATCCACAAAATCAGGTGAGGGTGTATGAAGAAGATCTTTATTGATGGTTTGACTTTTATAGTCCAGTAAGGATTGGAAATCCTTTCCCAGCAATTCTTTGCTCTGTTTCATAATAATATTTATTTAAGTAATGAAAAAAATCTGTCCATTATTAGCATTCTAATTTTTATCCCTTTGGCCTGATCCAAACAAAAAAGCAATGGGTTCAAGCCCATGACTTCGTTTGGATAGGATTTTAAACATGGCAAAAATGGGCACAAAGAGAATCATTCCGGCTAATCCCCATACCATTTCACCTAAAATGATGGCTATAATTACCATCAGAGGGTTTAACCTTACTTCTCTGCCCAGTATAAGGGGTTCGATAACATAGCTTTCGATCAACTGGATGATTGAAACAACAATGATCAGAAGAAATGCTGTTTTTAATCCATCGAAGTATATGGCTGCCAACAAAACGGGTATTATGCCACTAATAAAAGGTCCTAGATAAGGTATGATGGTTACCAGAGAACCAAATATGGTGAGCAGCAATGCATAGGGAAGCCCAAAGGCCATAAAAGTAACCAGATACATTACAGCCAGAATGGACATAACCTTTGCTCTGCCCCATAAATAGTGATAAGCTACTTTGTTGAACTTCTCCAGTATTTCTCTTGTAATTTTCTCTTTTTCACCATGCACATACATTAGGATGGTTTTGGTGAATTT
Organism: Sphingobacteriia bacterium; assembly: GCA_041642035.1. Lineage (GTDB taxonomy): Bacteria > Bacteroidota > Bacteroidia > Bacteroidales > UBA7960 > SKVR01. The sequence goes on along the minus strand of JBEPXC010000239.1, from coordinate 3,094 downwards.
TTTCCTGTAAAGCAGCAGCAGAAATACATAAATCATTACCAGCAGAAAGTTTATTGTGGTATATAAAAGATCCCCAAAGAAGCCAGTGATTAATGATTCAACCCCTTTTGCTATTTCCTCTGATCTTTTCTCCCACATGTTTTTCTGCTCTGCGAGAGAAATGTTTGTGATCGACGCTATCTGGTTTTGCAAATCCTGAAGAAAAGATTCCAGTGCATTTCGTATAGAAGAAATGTCGGACAAGAACACACTCATTTGATGGATAAACAAATAAAATATTCCACCAAGAACAATGAATATTATCAGGGTGCTCACTGTTGAAGCCAGTATGTTTGATAAATGCTTCTTTTCAAGATAATCGGTTAATGGCGTCATTAGGGATGCGAAAAATATTCCAAAAACGAAGGGTATCAGAAATGACTTTCCAATATAAAGAACGGCAAAAACCATTATGATGAAAAACAGAATTTTATTTATTCTGGTGAGGTTTTCCATCTGAATGTTATTTTAGAAATGACAATGAGTTATTATAAATCTTCAGTCATCAGCAATGAGTATATATAAGATTCGGTATGTTAACTTAATTCGTTTTCTGGTGTTTGATTATTTGCCCAGCTCTTAAGGTTTTTAAGGGTATTGTCCATATCTTCTTTTATCGCTTCTCGGGTTAAAAATGCCTGATGTGCAGTTATAAGAACATTTTTAAAACCCATAAGGCGTATAAACAAATCATCCTGGATGATATCATTTGAATGGTTTTCGAAAAAGAGACCCTTTTCGTATTCATAAACATCCATTCCTAAATAGCCAATTTTTCCGCTTTTAAGCCCGTCTATCAAGGCTTCTGTTTTGCATATCGGGCCCCTGGCGGTATTGATAATCATTACGCCTTCTTTCATGAGATCAATCTTTTCTTTATCAATCAAATGTTTGGTATCATCGGTGAGTGGGGCATGAATGGAAATAATGTCAGACTTTTTGCATAGCTTATCGATGTCAACATATTTTGCATCATATTTATCTATGAGATCCTGGTTTTCCTTTATGTCAAAAATCATCAGCTTACATCCCAATCCATTGAGTATTTTAGCACTGACTGCACCAATCTCACCTGCTCCGACCAAGCCCACCGTTTTGCCATTCATGTCGAAACCTACCAGGTCATTGAGCAGAAAATTAAAATTTCTGACTTTTGTATTGGCCCGGATGAGTTGACGGTTCAGGGCAAGCATAAGGGCTATGCTGTGTTCAGCAACACTATAAGGTGAATAGTGAGGAACATTGGCTACCTTAAGGTCAAGCTCTTTGGCTTTATCAATATCAATGTGATCAACCCCCATGGTTCGGGTGGAGAGGTATTTTACTCCCGCATCTTTCAATGCCTGCAGGACTTCTGCTGATGCCTTATCACTTGAGAAGATGGAGACTGCATCATGTCCTTTTGCTAATGATGCGGTTTCTTTGGTAAGTCTTTCCTGTTGATATTGCAATTCGATATCTTTATCTTTACCTGCATCAAGCAAAGGTTTTTCAAATGGGGATATACTATAAACAAGTGTTTTCATATGACTATTTTAATTTATAATGGTTGGTTTTTTTATTCTTTTATCAACTTATATCTAATCGTGTTTTTCCTGTTTTTCATGAGTGTTTGTATGTTTGTGTCCGCGAAACTTCTTGTATAATTCACTGCCCCATAGGACCAGGGAAGAAAGCAAAAACATAACAGCGATATCAAGAAGGCCGATGTCGGCAAATCCAAAGCTATCTCTAAAGAATGGTATTTTTATCACTGCTATCTGAAGTACTAAAGATGCTGCAAAGGCTAAGTTGACCCACTTATTGCCAAAGACACCGAGTTTAAAAACAGACTGAGACAGCGAACGCATATTATAGGCATTAAAGATCTGTGTCATTGCCACTACAAGGAATGCTCCGGTGCGGGCTTTGGCTTCTCCATCAGGCAGATAATAGTTGAAGGCCAGTAATGATAAAGAGACCATGATTATCGCCATAAAGACTAAAAATGGTACAATGTCAAAGGAGAGGATATTGACACTTTTTTTCACAGGAGGTTTTTTCATGATTTCACCTTCACCTGGTTCGGTAGCCAACGCTACATCCATTACTCCATCCGTAACAAGGTTTACGAAAAGTATCATTGCTGCTGTGAGAGGAATAGGAAATCCCAGTAACAAGCCAATAATGATTACCGATACCTGTGCAAAATTTGTAGTTAAAAGGAAGTAGCTTGTTTTTTTTACATTTTCAAACACTATTCTTCCTTCTCTTATGGCATTTACTATGCTGCTGAAGTTGTCGTCCTGTAATACAATTGCAGCGGCATCCCTGGCCACGTCAGTGCCTCGTTGGCCCATGGCAATGCCTACATCTGCCCGTTTGAGTGCAGGGGCGTCGTTCACTCCATCACCTGTCATGGCTACCAGGGTATCTTTGGCCTGCAAACGTTCAGCTACACGCAATTTTGTTTGAGGATCAACCCTTGCAAAAACATTTACATGTTGTATTAAATCATCAAATTCCTCATCATCAACATCAAGTTCTTTTGAAGTAAGAGAGATTGGGTATTTGCTGTCTTTTTCTTCTTCCCGGGTATCGATTATACCTACTTGCTCGGCAATTGCTGCTGCGGTTTGTTTATGATCGCCTGTTAACATCATTACGCGTATGCCTGCAGTCTTACATTCTTCAATGGATTCTTTCACGCCCTTTCGGGGTGGGTCAATAATCCCTGTAATACCTACCCATATTAAATCTTTTACATCATCGGCGTCAATGCTTTCTTTGTTTTCGGCCTCTTTGTAAGCCTGCGATAGTACCCGCATGGCATCAGTTGTCCAGGCGTCTATTTTGTTGCGTATCTCTTCTCTTTTTTCATCGGTCATTTCTTTGGGGCCTTCCGTGCTTAACCATTGAGTGGACAGTTCAAGAATCCTTTCCGGTGCGCCTATGGCAAACAACTCTTTCCCCTCTCCAGTGTCTACCAGGTTGGCCCGGAATTTCTGCTCGGAATTAAACGGCAGATCGTCCAATACCTTGTGGCTATTAGTTGATTCCCAGTTTTCTACGTTTG
>JBEPXC010000238.1:0-5892 GCA_041642035.1 Sphingobacteriia bacterium | reverse complement strand
CCTCCAAAACAACCCCTGTGAATATTTACCGAATACTTGATCATTTCGTAGGCAGGGATGGGCGGTTTCTTTTGATACCGGGGATGCGGTAGCCGGGTATAGGGCAGCTTATAGGTGTCATCGGCTGCTTTTTCATCAGCCGGTGGTGCCGGAGGGTTCACCACCACTCTTTGGGTGCCACTGGCCTGCCACAGTCTTGGCGCATCCATCATATTGGATGCTTCCTCTATAATACGAAAGGCATCGGCAAAGGACTTTTTACTATGCAGGCATTCTTCATGAGAAGGTAAGGCAACGTCATGGCTGTTTTTAAGAGCATACAAAGGGTTGTCACGATCTTCGGCGTAACATGATTGCGGCAGATTCTTTAAGGTGCTTACCGGTACACCCTTAGCCACCAGTTCAATTAGCATACGCCAGGCCTGCTCGGCCATTCCATACAGTAGTAAATCGGCTCCACTTTCTATCAGTACCGAAGGTTTCACCTTATCCTGCCAGTAATCATAGTGGGTAAAGCGACGCATGGAAGCTTCTACCCCACCCAACACTACAGGTACATCGGGGTAAATATCTTTAAGGATGTTTGAATATACTACCGAAGCATAATCGGGCCGGTATCCGGCACGCCCTCCCGGGGTGTAGGCATCATCACTGCGGCGGCGACGTAAAGCGGTATAATGGTTTACCATCGAGTCCATACTGCCGGCACTTACACCAAAGAAATACCGGGGAGGCCCCAGTTTTTTAAAGTCACGCAGATCGTCACGCCAGTTGGGTTGTGCCAGGACAGCCACGCGCAGGCCCATCTGGTCGGCAATACGGGCCAAAATGGCCGTGCCAAAAGAAGGATGATCAATATAGGCATCACCACTCACCAGGATAATGTCGGCCTGCTCCCAGCCCTTTGCACGCATCTCATCGGCACTTAAGGGAGGAAAAGAAGAAAAACCCGGCTTTTGTTGATTAGAAGGCATAGAAAAGTATTAAGAAAAACCCTAGCAGGCTGCAAAGGTAAATAAAATGAGGCAATCAACTCTTGTGCGACAAATGCTCAAAGCTGAAAGTTCGAAGCGGGAAGCTCGAAGCCGAAATGGAATGGGGATCCCCAAAGTGAAGCTGTTCGGGACCCAAAGAGAAGACTTTCCATTCCCGAAATACAATTCGGGACAGAAATCAGAGCGCACTAATAAAAAACAAAATATTCTATTGCCTGTAAATCTGAAGCAGACTCAGCACGATTATACCCAATACCAGAAGGGCAATAATGGTAAGAACGATTTTTCGGCTACGCTTTAACAGTTGGTTTTCCTTTTTGATTTTGTTTTCAAAGGTAATCCTGCGTATGATATTGCGGATTCTTTCTATAGCAGCCTCTGATTTTACCACATAATCATAAGCTCCAGCTTTCATGGTATTGGTGGCCACTTCGAGCTTATCAACACTGGTAAGAAACACAACCTGAGTATCAGGCTGTGTTTTGCCCAGAGCCTTCAGTACTTCCAGTCCATCCATTTTATTTTCCCCCAGACGATAATCCAACAGAATGATCTCTGGCTTAAGATGAAGGTTCTTCAGGCAATCTTCACCACTGGTAAAAATCTTTACATTCATAAAATTCCTGGCTTCCAGGGCATGGCGAATAACTCCTGCATAAAACTTATCATCTTCTACAATAAATATTTGCGTATAGTCTGGTTTTCCCATTTTTGAAAAAGATTAGCCGTGGCAATGGTTTTCGCAGGGCTAATTTACAACTATTTTTGGTATAAATGGCTCATTTTACCCTTTTAGTGGGTATTTATTTTTATTCACATCGACCATTCTTTACATTCAAAAAAGATGTTTTGCTCATTAATTTATGTTGTCAATATCCAGGATGTATAAAAAAAATAAAAACTTTAATTTATATTAAGTCTAGATAAGCATTGCTTCACATATACCTGTACCTCAGTTGCCTGAAACATATATTGATATCTCGATATATATAAAAGCTGACTTACATAATCCGAAACATATTCATATATTTGCCTGCATCAATTTCTTACTCATATGAAGCAAACCGACTTTTCAAACCACTCGTTATTAATGTTTTAAACAACTATTTTTCAGGAAAGAACACTACGCACAAAAACAATATTTTATCTGTCTTATGAAGAATACATTAACTTTTATATTATCGGTGGTGGTTCCCCTGGTAATCATCACAATTGTATTACGGGATGCCTCAAAAGATAATTCCCAACTCAACGAATTAAAAGAACAATACAGTCAGGAGCATGTGCCTTCGGTAGATCACAGCAAACATGCCATTTTGCAACAGGATTTCACCAATCCCCATGAGATTACGGCAGCCTGCCTTTCCTGTCATACAGAAAGAGGACATGAGTTGCTGGAAAGTGCTCATTTCACCTGGGAACGTGAGGAGTTTATTGAAGGCCGCGGGGTAACTTACCTGGGCAAAAAGAATCTACTCAACAATTTCTGTACGGGCATTTTTTCCAATGAATCTTCTTGCAACCGTTGTCACGCAGGCTATGGATGGGAGGATAAGAATTTTGATTTCAACAATCAGTACAACATCGACTGCCTTGTCTGCCATGATAATACAGGCACCTACGATAAAGCCAAGGGAGGCGCAGGTTACCCCACTCCGGGACAGGATTTCAAAACGATAGCCCAGAGTGTAGGACAACCCACCAAAACCAACTGTGGTTACTGTCATTTCCATGGTGGTGGTGGCAACAATGTAAAACACGGAGACCTGGAAGTAGCCCTATTAACGGCTTCGCGTGAAGTAGATGTACATATGGGAGTAGATGGTGCCAATATGGACTGTGTTGACTGTCATACCACCACCAACCATCAGATGACAGGACGCTATTATGGCGTATCATCTTCGAACACCAACAGAGTAACCTGCGAACAATGCCACACCAGCACTCCTCATATTGACGATATGCTCAACTCGCATGTATCGAAAATTGCCTGCCAGAGCTGTCATATCCCCGAATATGCAAAGGTCAATGCCACTAAAATGTACTGGGACTGGTCCACAGCCGGAGCATTGAAAGACGGGAAGGCTTTTGTGCTCAACGACGATCTGGGCAATCCCATCTATCAATCCATTAAGGGAGATGCAAGCTGGCAGTCCAATGTACAACCCGAGTATCTCTGGTTCAATGGAACGGCTGATCATTTTCTTTTGTCCGACAAAGTGGATACTACCGCGGCCTTCTTGCCCATCAATTCTTTATTTGGTGCAGCTTCAGACCCACAATCACGCATTATACCGGCTAAAGTGCACCGTGGCAGGCAGCCCTTCGATCCGGTTTATCTGAATATTCTGCAGGCAAAACTTTGGGACAGGGAACCTGGAAAAGGAGCCCTCTGGCTTGATCTTGACTGGGAAAAATCGCTCATTGAAGGCATGAAATACCTTGGCAGGCCATACAGTGGGCAATGGGATTTTGTTGACACCGAAATGTACCTACCCGTAAACCACATGGTATCACCAGCCAGCGAAGCATTAACCTGCGAAGATTGCCATTCCAGAACCGATAGCAGAATGCAGTTTGTTGAAGGGGCATACATTCCCGGCACCACAACCTATGCCACCATCGATATACTGGGTATCTTATTGATCCTGGTATCCATCCTGGGGGTAGGAGTTCATGCCACCATCCGATACTTCTCCATGAAAAAATTAAACAAAACTTCCAAAGCATAAAACCATGTCAAAAACAGCAAATGTTTACATCTATAAATCCTATGAAAGATTCTGGCACTGGACCCAGGCAATGCTGATTTTCTTTCTGGCATTAACAGGCTTTGAAATACATGGTTCGTATAGTTTCTTTGGATTCGAAAATGCCGTAGAACTGCACAACAAAGCTGCGTGGGCCTTCATTATCCTAACCATTTTCACCATCTTCTGGCATTTTACTACGGGAGAGTGGAGGCAGTACCTGCCCACTACCCAAAACCTGAAAGCTCAGGCTGAGTATTATGTATTCGGGATCTTTCGTAATGCACCTCATCCAACGCGAAAAACCATCCTCAGCAAACTCAACCCTTTACAGCGTCTGGTTTATCTTTCCCTGAAAATACTGGTCTTCCCCGTTATGATAGCCAGTGGCCTTGCCTATATGTTTTATCGATACCCAAGCCAGGGAGAGATAAAAGAACTGGGCATAAACAGCCTTCACACGCTCGCTTTGGCACATACCATCGGAGCTTATATATTAATTGCTTTTGTTATTGTACATTTATACCTCATAACCACAGGACATACCCTTAACTCAAACCTTAAGGCCATGATAACCGGATGGGAAGAGATGGAGGCTGATCAGGATGAACCTGCCACAACTCCTGCCGAGAATCCTGTTAAGCATGCTGTGAATAAAGTATAAACAAATGCAGCAAGGCAACAGAATCTGGAATATAGGGGAGAGAAACAGAATAAATAGCATACGAGCATGAAGAAGATTTTAGGCATTCACTTTGTATTACTAATCAGCATTGCAACCCTTCAGGCCCAGTTGAGCATCAATGCAGACATCAGTCCACGGGCAGAGCTCAGGCACGGCTACCGCCTGTTGCCCTCCCCCGATGATAAACCTGCTGCACATGTAAATCAAAGAACCCGCCTTGCGCTAAACTGGCAGAAAGACAAATTGCGTACCCGCATATCCCTTCAGGATATAAGGATATGGGGTGAGGAAGCACAAAAACAAATCATCCCCTCGCTAGCCATACACGAGGCCTGGGTTGAATTGCTTCTAAGCGATGCCTGGTTTGTAAAAGTAGGACGACAAGAGCTTACATACGACAACCAACGCTTTTTTGCTAAAAATGACTGGGTGCCGGCCAGCCAGAAACACGATCTGGTGTTGATGAAATATGAATCGCTCAGCAATAAGCTCCACCTGGGAACGGCCTTCAACCAGGAAAACACCGCATATACCCGAACCTTTGGCACCCAATATCGCATTAATAACTACAAATTTATGAGCTTTTTGTGGTACAATATCACGCTGGGAAACAACGGAAATATGTCTCTGCTGGCTATAGCCGATGGATTCGAAAATATATCCGAATCAGATGGTCTTGAAATGCGGGGCACATGGTCAGCTTTGGCCCGTTACAACTTTGGAGCCTTTGATCTGATGGTAAATCCGGCCTTCCAGCATGGCAACACAGTAGAGGGAACAGACATAATGGCCTGGTATTTCCGCTCAGAATTGGGAAAGAGTTTGGCTGAAGGGATGAATACTGCATTAGGTATAGAAATGATCTCGGGCAACTCCCCAACAGATGCTTCTACTTTCCGGGTTTTCAATCCTTCCTATGGTGCCGGTCATGCCAACAATGGCTACATGGATTATTTTACCGATTATCCTTCTCACTCCCACGGTGCCGGTCTTATCAATCCGTTTTTGAAAAACAGGATAAGGCTCACTGAAAAAACCAACCTGGATGCCCACCTGCACCTGTTCTATCTGCAGAATGATTATCGTATAAACGATGGAGAAATTAACAAATACCTGGGCACCGAAATTGATCTGGTGCTCAATTACAAATTCAATGAATTTACCAATATTATTGGCGGGGCTTCTTACATGTTTGCATCGGAATCGATGCAGGCTGTCAAAGGGGGCAGCAAGGATGAACCTGCATATTTTACTTATATCATGCTGCGGGTAAGACCTCAATTGTTGTAGTGCAACAAACTCAAGCTGTAAGCACAATCAAAATTAATGTACAGAAACAATAAAAAACACAAACACAATGACACAATTGAACCAAATAAAATATTTCAGTATTCTACTCCTGGCCGTTTTGATGGGAGCCTGCACGCAATCGGAAAGCAAGGTACAACAAACCAGTACGGTG
>JBEPXC010000237.1:0-5904 GCA_041642035.1 Sphingobacteriia bacterium | reverse complement strand
ACTGGTAAAAGCCCCCAGGTAATGTTGACCCGATTCATCGTAGATATAAAACTTCTCTTTTTCGGCTATGGAGAAATTGGAAAAAACTATCCCCAGGTATTGTGCATCAGGCACATGCAACTTAAGATGCCATAAAACACTACCATCATCAAGTTTTGTGGCTGAGGCTTTATCTGAAAACACCAGACCCACCGGCAGGGATTCTCCTGCCATTTGAGGGAATTCGTTTTCAAGGACGTCCGGATCAAGAGATTTTTCATCAAAGAGGAAGGTATGAAGGAAAAGATGGCTGTTGTCAAGACTCATTGTAATACCCGGGGGTATTTCATCGGTGCTGATTTGTGCCACAATTCCTGTGCTGTAAAGGATTAAGGCTAAAAACAGGTAAATCTGAGATATGGTTTTTCTCATGATTTGTTTTTTTCGAAATGGAAAAATAGTTTGTCCACCTGCAAAAGTAAGTTAATATTTTCTGAGGAAAAAATCAAACCATTAATTAAATGATTGGGACTAAGATCGGGTGGAGTTTCTTTTTTTAAGTTCCGGCTGAAAGATCTTCACACGTGAGGTGATGCTAAGCTCATTGTTTGATAATCTCTCCAGGAGCAAATTCATGGCTTCCTGACCCATTTGATAACCCTGCTGCTCCAGGGTGGTAAGGGTGGGATTGACCATATTGGCAACGGGATCATCGCCAAATCCGGCCACTGCTATGTCTTTGGGGATGTTGTAGCCTGCATTCATGAGGACATGCATGGCCGTTATGGCCGTAGAGTCATTTACGGCAAAGATGCCATCGATGTGAGGAGCAGATTTTAAAATATTATCCTTGCTGTTCCAGACTTTCTCTGCTGTGTCACAGGTTAAAATTAGGTCCCTACGGGGAGTAATGTTATGATCTTTTAGCGCCTGCAGATAACCCTGCAGTCTTTCCTGCCCAATATCCAGTTGAGCAGGGGTTCCCAGGTGCAGGATTCTTTTGCAACCTGTATCGATAAGATGTGAAGTGATGAGTCTTGCCCCGTTAAAATCGTCGGTAATCACCCGATCGGTGTCAATTTCCTTGCACACCCGGTCGAAAAACACCATGGGGATCTGGCTTTTAAAAACCGAGATGAAGTGCGCCGGATCGACGGTGGTTTTACTCATACAAACCAGCAATCCGTCAACCCTGTGATCCATTAAAGCTTGAACGTTCATCTCTTCGCGCTGAAAATCTTCATTGGATTGACAAATCATGACCCGATATCCTTTGCTATAGGCTATATCTTCTATTCCGCTTATAATGGACGAAAAAAAGTGATGTACGATTTCCGGCACCACAATCCCAATGGTATTGGACACCTGCTTTTTAAGACTTAATGCCAAGGCATTGGGGCGATAGTTTACCTTTTCGGCGAAGGCTTTTATTTTTTCACGTGTGGCCGTGCTGATGTCGGGATGATCTTTTAAGGCCCGTGATACGGTTGATGCGGAAACCCCTAGTGCTTTTGCAATGTCATTAATAGATGTCAGGTGATGCTTCATATTGATCTTTTTTTTTGCCGAAAGAGGAGCGAATACCTTTTGTACGTAACGCTATAAAAGTAATAAAAATACAAATCCTTCTGGACTTGTTTTTTTTAATTTTTTCACCAATAATGGGTGTTTTGAGCTACCAGGGCAAATACTGTTATAATTTTTAACGACTATTTGCCCTTTTACCCCTATTTTTTCCGCAAACGTTTCCGCAAACAATACCGCAATCGATTGCGGTAAAAAAGAGCCTCAAATTGTTGATATTCAGACAAAAAAAATTAGGCCATCATATTTTTTTTTCTAATTTTGCTACGCTGGAAAACTTAAACTAAACTTAATATTAGCTTAACGAACGGCATGTTTTTGTAGCCCATTTATAAAGTGAAAACTTTTTGTCTTAAACATGAAAATAATTGATGCCAAACATTATTTTAACCAATCATCATAAATCAAATTAATTTATCAATCACAAATCCAAACTAAGATGGTAAAGAAAATTGCCAATTTATTTACATTGTTGCTCATGGGTTTCAGCTTTGCGGCCCAGGGGCAAAGCGGTACAGTTACCGGTACGGTTACTGACAGGGCTACAGGAGAAACGCTTCCGGGAGCCAGTGTTATGGTGGAAGGAACCACCATGGGTACCGTAACCAATATGGACGGGTATTTTGAATTTAATGCCCCGGCCGGTGATAATACCCTTACTGCATCCTACATAGGCTATGACAACAGTAACCAGGTGGTAAATGTTCCTGATGGAGGCACTGTTGTGGTGAATTTTGAACTCTATGCAGATATCACGACCCTGGACGAATTTATTGTGATCGGATATGGCGTTCAGAAAAAATCCGATCGTACCGGTGCTGTGGTAAATATCTCAGCAGAGGAGATGAACCAAGGTGTGTTAACTGATCCTGTTCAGGGCATGCAGGGTAAAGTTGCCGGGGTTATGGTTACCAAAAAAGGAGGTGACCCCAATACCGGGTTTGATATCAAAATCAGGGGTGCATCCAGCTTATCTACCACCACAAGCCCTTTGTATGTAATTGACGGGGTACCGGGTGCTGATCCAACAACCATTTCTTCCGACGATATCGAGTCCTTCAACATTCTAAAGGATGCTTCGGCGGCTGCCATTTATGGTTCCAGGGGAGCCAATGGGGTTATCATTATTACCACCAAACGCGGTAGTGCCCGCGAAGGATCACAAATTGATTTCAATTCGTACGTTTCTTTCGAAGAGGTTGCCAACAGACTTGATTTATTGTCGGGCGATGAGTATCGCAACTATGTTAACGAACATCCTTCTATGGCCACCTCTTTTATTGATGGCGGAGCAAACACCAACTGGCAGGATGAGATTTATCGTACGGGAGTTTCTCAGAACTATAACATTGCCTTTTCAGGAGGTGATGAAACAACCAATTACAGGGCATCTGTTGCCCACATGGATTTTAGCGGAGCAGTTATCGGTTCGCAGAAAAAAAGAACCATTGGTCGTATAAATCTTGATCAAAAGGCCCTGGATAACCGTCTAAGTATCTCCTCCGGTTTAGCAGCTACCATCGAAAACAACAACTACATCAGCTATGACGGTTGGGGATCCAACCAGGTCTTATACCAGGCATTTCAGCGAAACCCTACCGACCCCGTACTTAATGATGAGGGAGAATATTATGAAATAGAACGGGTCTTTCAATATTATAACCCCGTAAACCTGATTGATCAGATCCAGAATGAACGTGATGCTAAACGATATTTTGGCTATTTGAAAGCTGATCTGGAAATTTTTAGTGGTTTTGAAGCAGGAGTAAACCTTGCCTATACGCGCAACGATCAGGAATCTTTTTACTTTGAACCCTCCACCATGTACTTGGGTAACCATCAGGGATATGGCAATAGAAACTATGGAAACTATGAATCCAAACTAATGGAAGCCACCCTAAGATACAACAATGATTTTGGGGTTCATTCACTACAGACCGTTGGAGGGTATTCCTTCCAGGAGGATTTCTCCACCGGATTTACAGCACAGGGCCGACAGCCCTTTTTGAATACGACAGGAGTAAATGATCTTTCTCTTTTTCAAAGTGTAGTGGCAGGCGATATTAACTCCTATAAAAATTCCAGCAGACTTATTTCATTCTTTGGTCGTACCATCTATAATTTTGATTCAAAGTACTTTTTAACAGCAACCCTACGACGTGATGGTTCATCAAAATTTGGTGCCAACAATCAATGGGGTTGGTTCCCCTCAGCATCAGCCATGTGGAATATCACCGGAGAACAATTTATGGCCAATATTACTGCCATTAATAACCTGCGTTTAAGGGCCGGTTATGGTATAACCGGAAACCAGGAAATTGGTAATTACAATCATCTGGCTTATTATCGTGCTGCAGGTAATTCTATCAATTTTGAGACCGGTGAAGAAGCCATTCTTTTTGAATTTGCCCATAACGCCAATCCCGATCTTAAATGGGAAGAAAATGCTGAACTAAACATCGGATTGGATTTTGGCTTGTTTAATGATCGCATCTCAGGTTCGGTAGATTACTTTGATAAGCGCACCTATGATTTATTGGGTCTTTACTCCGTGCCTGTGCCACCAAATGCAGTAGACAGAACATGGGCCAATGTGGGTGAATTTAAAGTGACCGGCTTGGAATTTTTTGTTCAGGCTTATCCGGTACGTATCAATAATTTCGATTGGAGAACCTCTGTGGTGTATTCAAGTTATAAGCAGGAAGTCGTTAATCTTTCCAGTGAAAGTTATCCATGGTCACGGTTACGAGAAGGATGGCTTTCAGGCCCAGGACTCGTTGGAGACCAGAACTGGACGCAGGTTGTAGATCCTGGTTTTCCTATTGGTACCTGGTTTATTCCTGAATATGCCGGTTTAACTCCCGATGGCAGCGGTAAATTTCTTTTTTATACCGAAGCAGGTGGTGTTACCCGTGATATAGCAAACGCAGAAAGACGAAATGTAGGCAGTGCTCAACCCGATTTCGAGCTGGGTTGGTCAAACTACTTAACCTTTTTCAACAACATTGATCTGAATTTTACGTTCAGAGCCGTATATGGTCATGAAATATTTAATACCACAAAAATGATTTTAGGCAACCCCATCTTTTTACCCGATCGTAATGTGTTGTCTTCAGCATTGGATGAATACGACAGGGGCCTAAGAGATAACCCACAGGTTAGCAGTTATTATCTGGAAGATGGTTCCTTTATTCGTCTGGACAATCTTTCTTTAGGATATAACTTCAATAATATTGCAGGCTTCAGCAAAATGCGTGTATATTTTGCCTCCAATAATGTTTTCACCCTTACCAATTATTCCGGTATTGATCCCGAAATATCCTTTTCAGGACTCTCCTTTGGCCTTGACCAATATAATGTATATCCCAAGACCCGTACCTTTACCCTTGGTGTAAATGTTACAATTTAATACATTTAAAAAGTTTACAATAATGAAGAAAATATTTCTGATTATATTCGTTTTTATTACCTTTCAATTTGGTTGTACCGACCTTGAAGTTGAAATGTATGACAGGATCCCCGAGGATGAATATACCGCTGATCCAATATTGAAAATGAGCTCTATATATGCTCCCATGCGCGAGCTTCTGGATAACAGTGGTTGGTGGTTTGCTCAGGAAATCACCGGTGATGCCGTGGTAGCTCCTACAAGAGGTGGCGACTGGGATGATGGTGGTAAATGGCGTGTATTGCACCAGCACACCTGGGATAACAATACCGAAGCCATCAATAACATGTGGAGTCGTTTTTATAATGGTATTGCAGAAGCTAATAAATTTATTGAAGAGCAAGAGCTATTTGCCGGTGACCCGGCAGTAGATGAAGGCATTGCCAAAGCAAAGATCCTCAGAGCTTATTATTATTATCTGTTAATTGATAACTACGCAGATGTTCCTTATGTAGTTGATTACCTCGATGCCGAAGAACAACCACGGCTCAACCATCGCAATGAAATATTTGCCGCTGTGGTAAAAGATATTGAGGACAATCTGCCTTTAGTGAGCCCAAGCAGTTCCAAGACTGGTGTTACCCGGGCCATGACCTTTTCTCTGTTGGCTAAACTTTATCTTAACCATGCTGTTTATACCGGACAGGTAGATCCTTTATACTGGGCGAAAGCAGAGGCCGTTACCGATAGTGTTATTGTGAGCGGTAATTATTCACTGGAATCCAACCCTCTTGCCCCTTTTGTTACGGCCAATGAGGGCTCCTCCGAAAATATCTGGGTCATCCCCTACGATGAAGATACTTATCTGGGAAACAATTTACACATGCGTACCCTTCACTACAACAGCAATTTGACTTTTGATATGGTTGTTGGACCATGGAATGGATTTGCGG
>JBEPXC010000236.1:0-5917 GCA_041642035.1 Sphingobacteriia bacterium | reverse complement strand
CAATCCTTACGAAGTCCCGCAAGTTTTCTAACGATAATGGTACCCATAGAAACGCCTACGAAATGCGCCTGCCTGATGTGCAGATGATCGAGAACTTTAACAATATCGGTAGCAATGTTCTCAAAGGTATAACTGACCGAAGCTTGGCCCTCGCCTCTGGCAGATCGGCCATGACCATGCAAATCGATGAGCAGCAGATTAAAATGTTTTGAATAAGACTGAATTTGCTTATACCATACAACCGAACTGCCTCCGGCACCATGAATAAAAACAACCCATTCCTTAGAAGTCTTATTTAAATAGGTTTTATAATAGAGCATAACTTTTATAAAAGGCAAATGTATTCCAAATTGTTTTGCTGAAAAGCAAAATATAATTAAAACAAGAGATATAAAATCAAAACTACAATTGTAGTAATCATGTCCTGCTAAAATAATAAACGGTTTTCCATGGTGAAAAGTCTGCAAATATTCAATACTAAAAAAAAATATTGTGTAGGTTTGTAAAAAATTGAAGTAAATGTCAGAAGAAGATAAAAAAAAGCAAGAACAGCTATATATAAGTGCCCTAAAAGTGAATAAGGGCATAGAACAACCTCAAGTACTCAACGACAAGGCCGTGAAAGCCATACAGTTGAGAAGAAAGCAACATTTATCCGTTGAAGATTATGTAAATGGTATTTTATCGGGTGATCGCAGTATGCTTAGCAGAGCCATCACCCTTATAGAAAGCTCGCTGCCTACCCATTTTGAAAAGGCACAGCAAATCATAGAACGTTGTATACCCAACTCCTCGGCTTCTTTTCGCATTGGAATAACAGGAGTACCAGGGGTAGGAAAGAGTACTTTTATTGAGGCATTTGGCATGCACCTCATCAACAAGGGCCATAAGATTGCTGTATTGGCCGTAGATCCCAGCAGCGAAATTTCTAAAGGCAGCATATTGGGCGATAAAACCCGCATGGAACTCCTCTCCAATCACCCCAATGCTTTTATCAGGCCTAGCCCTTCTGCAGGTTCATTGGGTGGAGTGGCCAGAAAAACCCGTGAAATCATTATCCTGTGTGAAGCCGCTGGCTTTGATCGTGTACTGGTTGAAACTGTTGGGGTTGGCCAGTCGGAGACTGCTGTCCATTCAATGGTAGATTTTTTTCTCCTACTTATGCTTTCAGGAGCAGGAGATGAATTGCAGGGAATAAAAAGAGGCATCATGGAAATGTGCGACGGAATGGTTATCAATAAAGCAGATGGTGACAACCTTCTAAAAGCACAAATGGCCAGAGTACAGTATCAAAATGCTTTGCATCTTTTTCCACCACCCCCTTCAGGATGGACACCAAGAGTGGAGCTATGTTCTTCGATAAAAAAAACAGGCATTGAAAATATTGCTGATGTGATTACTTCTTTTGAAACTTTTACAAAAGAAAATGGTTTTTTCGAGAAAAAACGCAAAAACCAATTGAATAACCAGATGTATGAAACCATTCAACAATTTCTGTCTGATCATTTCAAGCATCACCCTAAAGTACTTGAAACTACTCAGCTTACCCTGAAAATGATAGAAGAGAACAAACTCACGCCTTACCAGGCGGCTCAACAGCTGCTTAACATCTACTTCGCTGACATGAAAACTGAATAGGAAAATAGGGTTTAAGGGTTATTTTATAAAATTCCTCTTCCTGATAATTTTTACAATTATGCGTTACAAAAAATGCTGTATTCTAATTGCACTTCTTGCTGTTCTCAGTGCGAGGGCTGAAACAAATGCTTTCATCCCGAAGCCCTCCCTACATGGTGAAAGCAACCATTATTTACAAAATCCTAAGCCTGTAAAGGATAACATACCCACCTTTCGCTGGCTCTATGGTTTAAATCTGGGTGTTTATTTCGCCCATGCTTCCACAGCAAATTATTACAATGGAATGGGGGAGCATAGTGTGTCACAAGCCTTAAACAGAGATTATAATTATGATAAACTGGTCAGCAATATTACTGAAATAGCAGAGAATTTTAATGTGGGCGATCTGCCACAAAGCATGCATTATAGTCCTGCTGTACAGGTTGGATTCTTTGGTGGTATAAGCTTTAACAACAGCATTGCTATTCTGGGTGAATTCAACTACACCAAATTATCTGCAGCCGACAAATTCACCCTCTTTACCGATCAATACACCTCCACTTCAGAACCTTACCGACTCCTCTCAGACATATACGCCACTGAAGAAAGAATTGATCTGCGCCTGGGCTTTCAATATACCCTTATCCGTTCTTCTTACATCCATCCCTTTATCGAAAGTGGATTGAGTATTACTGATACCAAAATTATTGAAAATAAAGTAAGTATCCGAGCAATGGAATTTAATATAAGGGAGCTAAGAACCGAATACTACGGGATTCGTGACTACGGTTTAGGATTTGGATTATACACCGCTCTGGGTGCAACGATTTCTGTCAGCAATGACTTTAGTTTCAGAATGGGAACATCGGTAAATTTCAGCCAGATCAACCTGGGGGATAATACGGCCATAAATCCCCAATATACTCTATTTGTAAGGCTTAATCTGCATGAAATTCTTTCTTCTTCTCAGCCATCCAATTGAGCCAGCTTCTGGGGTGAAAGGTTAAAATTCTCGGGATAACGGGGTAGTTTATCTTTGTAAAAATCCTCTATAATCTTCATATCTGCCTGGAAATCTCCCGATGGATAGACCACCGGTCCCAGACCACCTGTTTTAGTCCTGTAGTCAAGATATCCTAAAATGATGGGCACTTTAGCCTGTTGGGCGATAAAATAAAAGCCTTTTTTCCAGTTTTTGACCAGCTTTCTGGTTCCTTCAGGAGCCATTAGCATATAAAAGGAGTCTGAATCAACGATCATGTGTGTTATCTTTTTTACCGTTCCTGTACTAAATCCCCTATCGACAGGTACAGCACCCAGAGCACGCAACACCGTGCCCAAGGGGAAAAAGAAAGACTCCTTCTTGATCATTATTTTAGGCTTAATGCCATGAGAAGCGAAACCAATCCTGCCGTAGACGAAATCCCAGTTGCTGGTATGAGGAGCCATAATAATAACGGCTTTCTTAATGCCTTCGGGCATCCCTTTGGATAAATCCCAGCCAATAATGTTTAGCACTAATTTTGCCAATATGCGCATACAACCATTTATTTAAAAGAAAAAAACTACTTATTGTCACCTCTTACTCCGACCATACTATTAAAAAACATCCTGATCAAAAACCCGGGTGGGTTTTCGTTGCCTTTCTATATTATCACAATTGGTTTCGAAGGGTATAGCATTCACAGGAGGCTCAAAATCCCCCTGTGATATCTCAATAGATGGATCAGCGTATACCCTTTGCATAAACAAGGCCCATATCGGTAATGCCATGTTTGCGCCCTGTCCCAGGGCTATGGTCCTGAAACGGATTCCACGATCTTCTGCTCCAACCCATATTCCTGTTGCCAGATCGGGAGTTAGCCCAATAAACCAGCCATCGGAGTTGTTTTGTGTAGTACCTGTTTTACCGGCAATAGGATTATACAGATTGTATCTGAAACGCAATCTTATCCCTGTTCCACTTTCTACTACCCCTTTCATCAGTTCCAGCATAAGGTAGGCTGTTTGCTCGTTCATGGCTTCGTTTTGTTCCGGAATAAATGATTCTATAAGGTTGCCGTTATTATCTTCTATGTGGGTAACAAAACTAGGTTTCAAATAAATCCCTTTATTGGCATAGGTAGACATAGCCCCCACCATATCATAGACTGAGAGATCAGGAGTACCCAACGAAATGGCAGGCACCGCATCCATAGGATCGTTAATCCCCATATTTTTAACCAGCTTAATTAAGGCATGAGGAGAATATCGCTTGATAAGAAATGCTGAGACATAATTAACAGAATTGGCCAGCGCCCACTTCAGGGTAACCATTTCCCCTTCATGTTCTTCGGTAGAGTTTCTGGGTGTCCACACGGTCCCATCCCCCAGCTCAAAAGAAACGGGCGTATTGGGAACTTCAGTACACGGCCCATATTCTCCTTCCTGCATTGCTAAAGTATATAAGAAAGGCTTGAAGGTTGAACCTACCTGTCTTTTACTTTGGGTGACATGATCGAATTTAAAATGCTTAAAATCAATACCACCCACGTAGGCTTTCACATAGCCAGTTTGAGGTTCAACGGCCATTAAGCCTGTATTAAGAAAGTGCTTGTAATACTTAATAGAATCGTTGGGCGTCATGATGGTATCAATCTCCCCGTTCCAGGAGAATACCTTCATCTCAGCAGGGGTGTTGAATATTTCCCTGATAGAATCCTCAGGTACTTCAGCGCGCTTCAATTTTCGATAGCGCTCACTTCTTCTCATGGAGTTACTCAGGAGCCTACGAACTTCTTCTGAAGAGAGATCAGCTCCAAAAGGGGCATTGGAAAAACCTCTCCAGTGATCAAAAAATTCCTGTTGCAGATATCCACCCAGATGCTCGGCAACGGCTGCTTCGGCATGTTTTTGCATTCGGCTGTCGATGGTAGTATATATCTTCAGGCCGTCGCGGTATATGTTAAGATTTGAGCCATCAGGTTTTTTTCGGGCTTGAGACCATTGCACCAAATCCTGGCGCAGATATTCCCTGAAGTAGGTGGCCAGACCGGTATTCTGATCCTGCACCTGAAATTGAGATACATCTAAAGGCAACAAACGTAGGGAATCGTACTCCTGAATGCTGAGAAACCCATACCTTGACATTTGCTTTAAAACGACTTCCCGCCTGAGGGTTGCCCGTTCAGGATTTCTTACCGGATTAAACCAACTGGGGGCCTTAAGCATACCCACCAATATGGCAGCTTCTTCTACCTTTAAAGAATCAGGAGAGGTATTGAAATAGGTCTTGGCGGCAGATTTTATTCCAAAGGCATGACTTCCAAAATCAACTGTATTAAGATACATGGCCATTATTTCATCCTTGGTATAATTACGCTCGAGCTTAGCTGCAGTGACCCATTCCTTGAGCTTAATAATCACCATTCGTAAAGTAGAAGGATTATTTTCTCTGGGGAAAAGGTTCTTTGCCAACTGTTGTGTAATGGTGCTACCCCCTCCGGCACTGCGCTGCCCTGCAATAATATTTCTGAAAATAACCCGCAGTATACTTCGTATATCAACGCCTGAATGGTTGTGGAAGCGTATATCTTCTGTTGCAATAAGGGCATGGATTAAATCGGGGTTCAGCTCATCAAATTCTACATTCGAACGATTATGAATGTAAAAAGTACCCAGCAACTGCATGTCGGAAGAATAAATCTCGCTGGCCAGGTTACTCTTAGGATTTTCCAGCTCCTCGAAGGAGGGCATAAAACCCCATAGTCCAAGGGATATTGAACCAAAGATAAGAATGGCCAGGATTAAAGGGGTGGCAACAACTATCCAAAATACCTTTAGGTATTTGTTATAGCTCTCGTGATTTTTTTTGCTCATTCTGATGGTATTGAAATCGTTATTTCTTTTATTTCTCTGTATGGGGTTTGTTTTTTCTGTATGCTCTTCGATTCCAGACAAGGGATTTACCTTTTAATAACGTCAAAAAAGAAAACTTATTTTTTCTCTATCCGCAATCCCATATCAGTAATTCCTTCAAGCACCTCTTCACGCATGGCATGTTGAATACTGAATTCATATACGCCTTCTATGGGAAACCAAACATCTTTTCTGAAGTGGAAACTGTTGGATTTAATTTTCCCAAAACCTTTGCCTGTCCACTTGCCCTGTTTGTCGGCCAGGGTCATTTCAACGGTATCACGAAATACACGGCCATCGGGGAAACGGGTTTGAAAAAACACATACAGGTTGCTATAGGGGTAATGGGTATTGTTTCTCACATTCAAAAAGATATCATGCAATGCGGTAGTATCCTTTAGCT
>JBEPXC010000235.1:0-5953 GCA_041642035.1 Sphingobacteriia bacterium | reverse complement strand
AAATGTCGCCCCTAAAGAGATGGAGCACACTTTCAACCGTGAGCTGGACCGCCTATCCAAGGAGTCATGGAAAAAGCATCAGGCAAGAATACTTATGGTGCCTGTTTATCCGGAAATGAGAGAACAGTAGCATATAAGCCAGCAGATAAACCCATTAAGAGAAGGAGTAGAGGAGAGATTTTTAGCCGTAGAACAAAACGCCGGTTGCTTTAAAAAGGCTACGGGTTTAATTGAAACATTATGAACAAAATATTTCAACACATACAAAATGGCCTTATCGTTTCTTGTCAGGCAGAGGGGGATTCTCCCTTTAATAACCCTGAGGATGTTGCCAAATTTGCCATTTGTGCCCAGATGGGTGGAGCTGTTGCCATTCGTACAGAAGGCTTGGCGAAAGCACGTGCTATTCGTCAAAAAGTTGAATTGCCCCTCATTGGCCTGGTAAAATCTTCCTTTGAAGATGGTTTTGTGCGTATTACAGGAAGTGAAGCGGATGTTAAAGATCTTATCGCCGAAGGATGCGATATTATAGCTATGGATGGCACCTTTCGCTTGCGGGAGGGAATGAATGGGCCTGATTTTATACGTCACATCAAATCAACTTATGATGTTGTTATCATGGCTGATATAGCCACCTTTGAAGAAGGCATCGCCTGTGCAGAAGCAGGGGCCGATTGTCTTTCCACCACCCTCAGCGGATATACTCCCGAAACACAACACCTGGACAAAACAGTACCTGACTTTACCTTGTTGCAGAGAATGACGGACTTTTTTAGCGAACGCCTTCCTGTTATAGCGGAAGGCCGATTCAATACTCCTGCGATGGTGCGCGAAGCAATAGACCGGGGAGCCTGGGCTGTGGTAACAGGTACAGCCATTACCAGGCCTCAAGTAATAACAAAATGGTTTTACGATGCAATTAAAGAATGAATACGATATAGTGGTGGCAGGAGCCGGTATTGCCGGGATCTCTGCTGCAGTGAAAGCGGGTAGCCTTGGGGCTTCCGTTCTTTTGATTGAGCATTATCCCTTTTTAGGGGGCATGTCTTCAGCAGGCATGGTTTCTCCTTTTATGAAATCTGTTACCGGAGGGATAGATCTGGTCAGAGGGATTTACAAAGACGTGGAAAAGGGCATGCGCAATATGGGAGGTATGATTGATAATGGGTTTTATTCCTGGGCCTTTCGTTCAGTAGCCAATCAATTGCTCATCAGCAATAATGTGGATGTAGCTTACAATACTGATGTGATAGGGGTAGAAGTAGAAGACAATCGCATACAATTTCTTAGCCTGGCAACTCCCTATGGTCTTTCGCACCTGTATGCCCGGCAGTTTATTGATACTACAGGCGATGCACAGTTGGTGGCCCTGGGTGGATTTCCCTGGTTGAAGGGTGATGAAAAAACCGGTAAGCTTCAGGCCCTGACCTTGTTCTTCCGTATGGGTGGGATTGATGTGAAGAAAACAGCAGCCTATAGCAAAGAGAACCAGAACGATTTTTTCCCCTGGATGGATTTTAATTTTGACTTCAGCAGGATTATCTCCATAGCAGGATACAAGGGTTTGATTAAGAAAGCAAAAGAACAAGGGCGTTTTCCCGATGATGTAGATTATGTCTTTTTCACTACACTACCCTCATCTGGAGAGGGTGCTTTTAATACCACCAACATCCTGGGTATCGACCCCTCAACATCCTATGCGCTCACTCAGGCCGAAATAATCGGTCACCAGCAGGTAGCAAAGGTGGTCGATTTTCTCCATGCTGATGCCCCTGGATTTGAGAATGCCTTTCTTATTGACACTGCGGTTCAGGTTGGCGTAAGAGAAACGCGTCGTGCCGTAGCACAGTATATGATGAATGGTGATGATATTATGAAAGGGTCTAAATTTCCGGATGCCGTGGCAAGAGGATGCTATGGTGTAGATATCCACGGGCAAAAGGATGAAGAAAGCCGTATGGATGATCTGGAAGAAGGTGCCTGGTATGATATTCCATTACGTTCACTACGGGTGAAGGAAGCCGAAAACCTCATGGTGGCGGGTCGGTGCATTGGCGCCACACGCGAAGGTCATGCGGCACTGCGTATTCAGCCTACTGCATCAGCAACAGGTGAGGCATGCGGTGCCACGGCAGCTTTGGCCATAAAGATGGGGACTAGCCTGGATAAGGTGCCGTATGATCAGTTGCGAAAAGAATTGCTCAACAATCTGGATTAAGAGAAAGGGTATTTGCATGCTGGTAATGGCATTATATTGTAACAATAGGACCGAAGCATATACGAACGGATATGCTGATAAGTTCGATCCGCTCAGATAAATAAGAAGATAAGGTATGGACAATAGTAAGATAGTTTTTGGTACAGATGGATGGCGCGGGTTGTTGGGAGAAGAGCTCAATGATCACAATATACAGCGTGTCGCAAATGCCCTGGTTAAGTATTTGCAACTGAAAGCAACAACTCAGCGTGTGGCAATAGGCTATGACGGACGCAAAAACTCTGACGTCTTTGCATTGCTCTTTGCCATGATCTTAAAGGAAAATGGTTTTGAAGTGCTGCTTTCCGACAGGGTGATACCTACACCTGTCGTCTCCTTTACTTGTATACATAGGAAATGCGATGTAGGGGTTATGATAACGGCTTCGCACAATCCACCGCAATATAATGGGATCAAATTTAAAGCTGCCAATGGCAGCCCCTTTGCCACAGAGGAAACTGCTCTGGTGGAATCCTTTATTACCGATTCTTTACCTGCCATGCATGAGGCGAGTATTTCTCTGGTTGATCTTACGGACGATTACTTAAGGCATGTTGAAAGTCTTATTGATTTCAATGCTATACGCAGCTCAGGCATTACACCAGCCATCGACTCTATGGCCGGAGCGGGAGGATTGATCCTTGAGACTCTCCTTGAAAAGCATGGAATCAAATCGCGCACTATCTTCGCAACGCCTGAGCATGATTTTGCAGGTCGCCTGGCTGAGCCCGTTGAACGAAACCTTCAACCCCTGGCATCGCTTCTTATGCAGGAAGATTTCTCTCTGGGCCTTGCCACCGATGGTGATGCCGATCGCTTAGGGATTATGACCGATCAGGGAAAGTGGATGAATGTGCAGGAAACCATTCTGTACCTTGCCCAGTATTATAAAGGAAAACGAGGCATACATGGTCCCCTGGTAAAAACCGCCAGCGTAACCGATCGTATGCTTCAGCTATTTCCCCATGAAGAGGTTGCCGATGTGCAGGTTGGGTTCAAATATGTGGCAGAATCCATGATAGAAAAACACGCTTCTTTTGGTGCTGAAGAATCGGGAGGATTTGGCTTTCGTGAACATCTACCCGAGCGAGATGGGATATTCTCTGCCCTGATATTCCTTGAAATGCTTGCCAAATCAGGCCATACCAACCTGGAGAGCTTCATGGCTGAAAAACGAAAAGAGCTGGGAGAGATATTCTATGATCGTATCGATAGGGAAAATAATCAACCTCAAAGACACAACATACTGCCTCAACGGGCAGAAAAACCACCTGCAGAAATAGGTGGATTTGCCGTAGCTACGATACAATCGTACACCAATAGTCGTGGATTGATCAACGGTTTGAAGTTTCGTTTGGAAGGAAACCCACGCTGGCTGTTGCTCAGGGTATCCGAAACCGAACCCATTGTTCGCATATATGCTGAAGGCCAAAACAAGGAGGAAGTAATCAAACTCCTGGAAGCAGGGCAAAAGATATTAGCTCCGGCATAATGCAATTCACAGAATAATAAATTTAAGCATCTCAAATCATTACCAATGATAACCAATAAAGAAGCCGCCATAAAAACCATTTCTTCGCACCAGGGAGAATTTGCCGAGGTTAAAAATCCCTCTTACATCTATCCCCCTGTGGAATATTATCCCCTGGCTGCCCCGCTTAAGTCGGTAAAGCACCTTAAGGCAGCTCTTATGGACATGGACGGTACCACCACCACCACTGAAGTACTTTGCATCTATGCCCTGGAGCAAATGGTAAGACGCATGAGCAGTTTGCTCTCCAAGGATTCATGGGTAGGAGTAGACCATGAAAAAGACCTCGCACATATTATTGGCAACAGCACCACCCGGCACGTGGAGTATCTGATTCATAAATATGGCAATCTGCTTAGTCATAAACACACTGTTAAGGAGTTTCTCAATGCATCCCAATGGACCCTTGCCAACAGTCCTGATCAGCAACGCAAAGCAGAAGTGGTTCAGAACCTGAAAAAGCTGGGACTCCAGGATGCTGTTCTGCAGATGCAGCAAAGTACTACCACAGAGGAAAAGATAAATGTATGGGCAGGGCAGATAAAGGAGCTGGATTTCACCACACAGGTGAATCTGGGTATTGACATCTACTATGAGACCTATCACCGGATATTGATGATGCTCAAACAAGGCAAAGGCAGCGAAGTAAGAATGCAGGTATTTGGAAGCATCGATTCTGAGGAAAACCTGATTTCGCCCATGCCCGGAATACCTGTTCTTATTCCTCTGCTCAAGGGTTGGTTGGGTGAAGAGGCTCCTAAAATGGCCGGTGAGCTCTGTGATAATTATGAAAAGCTTATGGGAAAACAGCTTTCTTCTTCACAAAAAGAAGAGGTATCCCGTCAACTTGGCCAAATGGGATTGAAATTCCGGCATCAACCCCTGAAACTGGCCCTGGTAACTTCATCCATCTTCTACGAAGCCGATATTATCATTCAGGAAGTTCAGGAAGTGATGAAGACAGTAATTGAAAAAAGCTCCCTATCTGCAGACAGAAAAAAGAGCATTCTGGCCGCATACGAAGATTACCACAATGTCTATGATGCTTTTGTTACCGCTTCCGATTCCAGCGAAATACGCTTAAAGCCCCATCGCGATCTTTACAGCATCGCCCTGCATAAATGTGGTATCATGCCGGCAGATTTCGACAAGGTGATTGGTTTCGAGGACAGTCAGAGTGGTACATTGGCAATACGTGCTGCCGGAATAGGATGCTGCATTGCGGTGCCATTCGCTCAAACTCTTCAGCACAACCTCGAAGCGGCCACCCATGTTCTTCCCGGAGGAGTGCCTGAGGCCATTATCGACTTAGGTCTCTTTATGGATCAAGACAATCAGTAATTAATTTCGCCTGCCTGTTTTATGGTTAGGGCATTACAGGGGTAAATTGTTTAATACTTTATATCAGTAGCATATCATCAACAACAACAATATGAATAATCAGAAACAACCCATATTCCACGTCATTTCAAACACCCACTGGGATCGCGAGTGGCGTTTCCCCGTGCAGCGCAACCGGCAGATGCTGGTTGATATGATTGATGCTGTGCTCAACATTCTTGAAACTGAGCCCCAATACCGTGCCTTTCATCTCGACAGCCAAAGTATCGTACTTAAAGATTACCTGGAAATAAAGCCCCAAAACAAGGAGCGCATCATCAAGCTGACCAAGGAAAACCGTCTGCTGCACGGCCCATGGTATATTCTTCCCGAAGAATTCCAGGTAGGCGGAGAGAATCACATCCGAAACCTGTTGCTTGGACATGCGATGAGCCGAAAATATGGTGGTGTATCCAAAATTGGATATTCTCCCTTTTCGTGGGGTCAGATATCACAATTGCCCCAGATCTATAAGCAGTTTGATATCGACCTGATCATGTTCTACCGCGGCATCAACTCTATTGATAGTCCTAAGGCAGAATTCCTATGGGAGGGTGCTGATGGTACCCAAATGGTCTCATCCAGGTTTAGCACCATGCCACGATATAATTTCTACTTCTACATCTACCGTCATGCGGTGCACAATGAAGGGTTTTACGATGTGGAGCAAAAATGGAACAGTGACAGTACACCCTTTCACTTTGCCGACAATATGCAGCAGGAGGAAGATTTTTTTATCATCTCACCCCATACCGCTTATTATCCTGAGCATATTGAACCTATGG
>JBEPXC010000234.1:0-5978 GCA_041642035.1 Sphingobacteriia bacterium | reverse complement strand
GTATGGATTTTCCCGGATTCTGTTTATCAGGTAGAACAGGCCGCCTGCCAAACCTTGCAATACCATTACAGAAGATATAATCAAAGCAATGGAAAGGGCATAATCTGAAGCAATTCCTATCTGTGGAAATACCACTACAGCAATATATTCACGCAAACCGATACCGCCTACAGAAACCGGGATTACCCTGGAAAGCATAATCAAAAATACCACAGAGAAAAAAGCAGGTATGCCAAAAGTTATCTCCTCCATCAGCGTAAATGCTACCAATAAATATGTGAAGGCCATTAGCAGATGACGAAAAATTGCCGCACAAGTGTTGTAAATAATTTCTTTGAAATAGCCCTGTCTGCTTTCAAAGTGAAGCTGCAGCCCGGGGAAAAACCGGTAAGCCAATCGCGAAACCGTAAAGAGTTTTTGAAATATGCCCGGCTTGTTTAAAACATAGAAAATAATCACTTCCAGACACAGCATAGCCACCATTGCCCAAATAATCACCGGGTGTAAATACAGTAATGAAGAAAACAATACAGGAACCAATACAATGGTCAGTCCAAAGGTATATATCAACCTGTCCAGGAGGACTACCAAAGAATTCTTCCAATAGCTGGAGCCATAGGCTGTTTTGAAGGATTGAATTTTATAGGCATCCCCCAACAATGGAAAGATAAGAGAAAAAAACATCCCCTGCCATTTTATCCCGACCACCTTAAAGAGCTTTGTAGGGACACCATAAAACTGATATAAAGAAACTATGCGGTAGCTATTGATGATTAAATCAACAAACAGTATAAAAGGTATCAGAATGAGAGGTCGGTAGTCAATATTCTGAGATATTTCTTGCAAATTGCTGATCTCAATTTTACCAAAGGCAAAATACAAAAAGCCCGCTGTGGCTAAAAGCTGTAGAACCCATTTTATTAACCCTTTATTCATTCTGTTGATGTTTAATGAACACCTCTTTGCAGCTTACAAATGAACCTTCAAATTCCTTTATCAGCTTAATGAAATTATTTTCTGCTCTTTCTCCTTTATTGATCCAGTAATTGGGTCTGTTGGATGGATTAACTGAAGGAATTTGCTTTCGGGAGATGTCTAATGGATGCATGTAAAACATGGTATCTCCTTTTCTTAAGGCTCTCGAAAGCACCCTCTTGAAATAAGCGGGCCCCAGGAGGCGAAAAAAATAACCCCCACCGGCGGGCAATGTTAGAAAAGGAGCAATAGGATAATTACTCCAGGGAAGCTCCATGAGACTCGACTGTGGACTGCTACTGCCTAGATTATTTCCGTTTATATAATAGGGAACTGAAGGAATCTCCTTAAGCTTCACATTGGTTTTGTTGTATAAAGAATTGTACGCCAGAGAAGAATCATAGCTGAACCCCAGTTTTTCCAAAAGAGGAATCATCCAGTTAGCCAGCACAGCATTGGGTGCCCGAAATCCAATTACCCGGGTATCAAATATCTCTTCAAGTGATTTTTTAGCTTTTAATTGTTCCTGATACCATTGATCATGCGATACCAGAGAGGTTTTGGTTTTAGCATCAATTCCTGATTGATGGGTAAGACTATGAGATGCAATTTCATGTCTGCTCCCTTTAAGAGCCTGTACAATTCCAGGATATCTTTTTGCCACATCTGCAACCATAAAGAAGGTTGCAGAAATCTTATAATAATCCAGAATTTCAAG
Source organism: Sphingobacteriia bacterium (assembly GCA_041642035.1). Lineage (GTDB taxonomy): Bacteria > Bacteroidota > Bacteroidia > Bacteroidales > UBA7960 > SKVR01. Next base: position 4,285 of record JBEPXC010000234.1, on the reverse strand, counting down.
TAGCCTTAGCGTTTCTTCCGTTATGCAATCTATCGATTCATGGCTGTGATACTTTAGAAAATCATCGAGTGTTGGATATTTTGCAAAAGAAGAACCTGTGACCATTGGAGTATGATACCAATCTTCTATATCAAAGGAAAGGGCAATAGAGTTTTTAGACTTTTTATCCATGAGATTACAATCAGGTTTTCAACAAAATCAGGCTTTAAGGCATCTTACTATCAGAGGCAAAAGTAAACACATTCTGCTGATAAGCATCAACGGTCCGTTTTATTTATATAGCCTCTCATTATCCTGTATGTCCATCCACATAGCAAAAAGAAGAGACTGAAAAGAACTGACGATAAGGAAAACAAACATAAGGGAATTCAGGATTGGTCGTTCTCCCGGCACATCGCTGATCATATAGCTGACAATTTTCCAGGCAAAGGGAATACTGGCAAAAAGCAAAATAAAACCCATATTGTAGAGAATAAACAAGGGGTGAAAATCTTTAAAAAAGTATTTGACCCATATTCGCTTAAAAAACAAGCGTAACAACAGGAATGAGATTTTTGGTATAACCTTGCCCACTTTCATTTTCGATTGCTCTCCGATGCGATATACAGGTTTTATGGGCACTTCTCTGATGGTACAATAGGCCATATTCAACTTCACGAGCATGTCATTGGGCATCCCATATCTTTTGTATATTTTATACAGCCTGATAGCATTCAACGCTTCGTTGGAAATGGCTGTATAGCCAGTTTGAGTATCTGAAATCCTCCAATAGCCAGCAGCTACCTTTGTCACCAACGACAAAATGCTATTACCCAAAAACCTGGTTCTGGGAATGTATAAATTTGCACTGCCATGAATTAACCGGTTTCCCTTTACGTAATCCACTTCACCATTAATAACAGGCATACAAATTTTCATTAACTCCCCCGGATCCATCTGTCCATCTCCTGCCATTACAGCCGTACAATCGATGTTATAATCTTTACACCATTTATAACCCCTTGCAATGCTTCCTCCTACACCAGCGTTAAGGGTATTCGTAATAAGGATAATACGATCATTGTCAGGATTGGCATTGATTGTAGCGGAAGGGGTAAACAAATCAATCTCCTTCTCATTCAACTCCTGCAACATTATTTCCGCCTGATTATAGAAATTGGGTTCAACAACCTTTCTCATAACCCTGGTTGAAGTTTTATTGTAGTCGGTTGATAAGTATTGCAGCACTTTGTCATGTGTCTGATCCGAAGAATTATCATTAACAATAATTATTCTATCCACAAAAACCGGCATGGTTTCAATGACCATGCCAATTTGACTCTCTTCATTATAGGCTGGAACTACTACGGCAATCGTTTTGTTATTTAGCATTGGTGATGTTATTATGCAGCCTGACAAGAAGTGTTTTTCTGTTCGGGCCTGGATTATTACATATTTTATTGTGACTCACAACTACAACAACAGTTTAATTCATCTTGCATTAATCCGAGAGTAATTTTATTTTATGATTTGATTTATAGGTAAATTCCGGTACAATCAGAATTGTACTGGAATCGCGTTTTATGATTTGCACATTTTCCTCACCAAAAATATCCTTTATGCTTTCCATCGACATGCTCTTGTCAAAAAGGATAAAGTTAAAAACAGGCCTTTCCGCATCCTTGTTTTGGGCAAAATACCATGAACGGGCTGCTGCCATTGGATACATTGTAAGTCCAGCATGAACCTGCCTGAGCTGAATACCTTTTTTGGAATAAAGGGTACTGATCTTGGCTTCCCAATAAAAGCTTATTCCATTCTTTAAATCATATTGTTCTGACAACTCATCTAAAAGTTTTGCCCCTTTGGGGTACAGGTCTATTTTTTGTGTGAATCTTTCCTTGAGTGGTGCTCTCAACCCAAATACAGTTAAAAAGACTGCAAATACCAGCAAGGCAACTACAGATACTACCAGACTCACCCCTTCAGCATGCTTTTTAGGACCCCAAAACCTATGCGCCAGAACACCTGCATTTATTAAAGGAAGAATCAGCACAAAAAAGTTGTACCGAACAGAGGCAATACCGAAGAACATTCCATTTATGGCCGGAGCAAAAAATACCAAAATCATAAACCCCAGACTTACAATCATCCAGTGGTTTAGATTATATCCGTTGCGAGGTTCTACTGTTTTGTTTTCTGAGCCTACGAAATCGCGAATACACCAAATGAGATTAAATATAAAATATGCGAAAGAAAAAACCACCACAAAAGTCATAGGGATGGATTGGGTCAACAGATTTGAGTATGTGTCGAAAAGAGCATTTAATGAAGGAATAACATTACTCCAGGTGAATATTTTGGTGGAACTGAAAGTAATAATACCTAAATTCTTTACCAGGATAAACAGCAACATTCCCAGCATTGCAGATCCAATGGTTAGGGCTGCTGTTCTGATAAATAGAGGAACAGTGATTCGTTTCTTTAAAAGCGCTACCAGCATTGCCCCTGTCCATGGCACCATAAACATAACAATAAGCATGCGGTTTGAGAAAACTCCTATTGCCCCTATCAATACAATAAATATAGCCTTTTGAGTAGTGGGATTTTTTAAATCTTTGAAAGAAAAAGCAGCCAGTACTATGAATAAAATAAAGGCACCAAAATGATAAGGATGGATGAATTGCGTAAAAAGGTAATACGAATCCTCCATTATCGCATCAAGGAAAAATAAATTGATCAGCAATAAACCAGGCACATGCCATTTTAGGGGCACCAAAGGGCGAACGGTTCTGTAAAACCAGTAAAGCGCAGCAAAAAACAAAGCATATTGTAGCATTCCATGGATCAGGGTGTTAATAAAAGGGTTTTTACTGATTATAAAAGCTATCAGATAAAGAAGAGCATTGGGTAGTAAATTAAAAGTAGTATTTAGGTCCCATCCGTGCAAAGGGTTTGACTCTACAAACAAATCCCGGTATAAAACCTGAAAAAACAAAGAGTCGGAATTGATCAGTGGAAAAATTCTGGTGATATCAATAAATGCTATGGTTGCCAGCATGAAAAGGAGTGAAAGGAAGGCTGTGGCAAGAAATTGTAAATTCTTGTATTCTCTCATCATTTACCAATGGTTTTAATAAACGCAAAGTTATATTATTTACTTTCATCCTAAAACAATTTAATGCATTAGCATTTATCTAAAGGTTTCATATTACATGTCAAGAGCTGCATCATAATTCTCATAATTAGCTTTGGAGTCGGCAGGTTTTCTAACCCAAAACCTGCCTAAACCCTCCAAAAGCAAGTATCCAGAACAATCCCCCATTCAGGGAAGAGAATGAGCCCGTCGCTTCACTCTTCCTCTCCTGAAGCTTAGATTTTATTTTCCACGATGTCAAAGAACATTCCGCCTGCGATTTTATATTACCCCATCCAGGCCTGGAGCTCCCTCATGTGATAGGGCAAACGTTCTTGCCCTTAAACGCTGGTAAAAGTGGGCTGATCATTATGGCATTTTTTACATAAGAGGGTTGATGATCATTGTAATCAAAGATGAACGAAGAGCGGGATCCGTACTTTTTATGGTATACCGAATACAGATTATATAAAGCTTCAAAAGGCAAGAATCAGTCCACCAGCTACCCTTTCCGCACTCTTCCGCCCATGCTGACATCTTGTCATGTCAGCTTTCCGCTCTATTCCGGACATTTCCGCTCTTTTCCTCAATATCCTTGTTTGTCAGTTGGCCATTGTCAGGTTCTGCTTAATCCATGATGAGGACCATTGCCTGTGGTCGGACATCTCAAGGTACGTCCGTACAGAGATCAAACTGTGGTCGGACAACCAAAATTCAGCAAGACAAACCTATCACTTGCTTCATTTCTGGAAAAAAATACCAGGGATGAAAGAAGACTATTCTATTGATAAAGTGGTATTAAAGGAATGGTTTACTAAAGCGAGAAACTTAGCAGAATCAGCTAGCAGATTGTTTCTTTTGTTCTACCTTTAAAAAGAGGTTGATACCCAAAGGTTCTCTGAGAATGCTGATATCAGCAAGAGGAACACCCGCCTCAAATGCAAATTTACTTAATTGGTTTTCAGAACGATGATATAAGTGCCAATCTCCCAATATCTCCATAACCCTTCGGGAGGGATTGCTGGTGCTGAAGTTACCAATTGTCATCTGTCCACCTGATTGAACCGACAAAAACATACGGCGCAACAAAAGTAAGAAAATCAAGATGGTTCAGGTTTTTGCACGGGCCTGAAACAACCCTTCAAAAGATGCATTTACTCCTTTCAGAGC
>JBEPXC010000233.1:0-5980 GCA_041642035.1 Sphingobacteriia bacterium | reverse complement strand
TATCATTGGCGTTTGGGATTCTGGTAATTAAATTGCTTAGATTTGTATAACAAGAGCCGGATGAGCTGAGAGGTTCAAGTCCGGTTCTGTGAGAGGCTTGGGGTGAAATTCCCCTTGCCTACTCGACCAATCCTGAAGCACCCTCGTTTCCACCCTGTACACCTGGCATCAATTGTAATACCTTGAAAAGATCCTTCTCGCCCAGCAGGGAAGGGGTGTTGCGCATCTGCGATACTGGTAATCCGATTACACTCATAAGTGGAATCTCATGATTTTTCCTTATACCATGCACCTGCACCTCATTCAGCTGATTGTCCTCAAGCCAGACATCAAGTCTCTTCTCTGTTCCTTCATTCAGCGTAACCTGCCGGCTGGTGTATCCAACATGAGAAAAAACAAGCACCACGGGCATTTGGGTTACCGTAATGCTAAAGAACCCATAGTTATTGGTAAATGTACCAGAAGAAGATCCTTCTGCGTGTACATGCACCCCCGCAAGCGTTTCTTTATACGTGGCACTGTAAACAAAACCATGTACCGTAATTCCGGAAGCCTTGACTTGTGTAATGCACAGCATGAACAAGCATGTGATACAAATGCAGATGCTCAACAACAATTTTTTGCTCAATGCCATTCTCTAAAAATGATAATTCAGACGATAAGAAAATATTGCCTTGTCTGCATAGGCCGGCGTTTGTCTGTGCGTAAGCTTGTACATCAAATCGATACTCCACCTGCTATTGGGTTTATTTAATGAAATAACCGGTGAAACGAAGTAGCCAAACTTATACTTGTCGCTGTAAAACTGTTTGATAGCATCATCATCAAATCCTGGAATTGGTGTCGACTCCCAATGAAGGTTTTGTCTGACCCCAAATCCATTGATTTCGGCGCCCAGTCTAACCCAGCTGTGGTTAAAGAACCAATATCTTGCGAATATTCCTGTACCGATGGTATGAAAATTATCTTCTCCCCATTTATCATAGGTAGAAATCATTTCGGCCCCGCCCGTAACAGCTGGACTGAATCTGTAGCTATATCTCAGGGCCCCTTTTAAGTAAAACCGGGATAAGTCAGTAGAGAGGGATTCCATATTTAAAGGATTGAGCTGTAAACCCAGTGAGTGATGGGTAGTTGAAATGATTTTCTTTTCATTTCCGGCATAGGTGTTAACCGATTGAATAAAAAGCATAGCACTAATCAGTGCAGCAAAGCTGAAGATTTTCATAATGTTTTCGTGAAAGTGGTGAATAAATATATAGTCCCTTTTGGCTACTGCTAACGTATGCAATCATGCATAAAATGTAATTATTTATATTGTATTTGATGCATTGAGAAGAAAAAATTTTCTAATAAATAAATCCATGATAAACCAACCATGCTTTCCTAATATTTTCAATGGTTGGTCACACTGGGAAATTTGGTTTCATGGTATAATGCTAAACGGTTCAGAAACAGCTGTTATAACTTCACCTTCAGCGGCCTTTCATCATCTTAAATGTAGTGGATCAGAAAGAGAAGCTATAACTTATAGAAGGTATTATGGGAAAGAAACTTTGTTGCTTCAATACGGTTTTGTATCTCAGGCCAGCAGTTTCATTAGGGTCATTATGATAGTATTGTTGATCTTCGAAATAATAGTAATAGGGATTCTGCCTATTATACAAATTATAAATGCTCAAATTTAGTTTCCGATGCTTTCCATTTTTTCTCCATTCATAATTTAAACTTACATCCAGTTTATGATAAGAGCGCATCCTTAAGGTATTTATGCCATCATATATATGGATTTCAGTAGGGACTCGTGGTTTTTCGTTGTTTAAAAAATATCTCCCCTGTGCAAGTGTAAAAGCATTGCCAGTAGCAAATACCCATGTGGCGGATACATTCACCTTTTTATTTAATTTATGGACACAAACTACACTGATATCATGAGTGCGGTCATACTTAAATAAAAAGGGTTTGCCTAAATTAAGATTAGAAAAATCGCGGGTAGTTCTTGATATAGTGTATCCAACCCAACCGCTTGTTCTCCCTGCCTTTTTTTGAAGTAGGAACTCTATCCCATATGCCAAACCTTTACCATTAGTTTCTATTTTATCTTGCCAATCCATCATATCACCTCCGTACCCTGCACCTTCCTTATATGCAATAAGATGTTTCAATTTTTTGTAATACAATTCGATGCTGAGTTCCCATAAATTGTTTTTCATGGATTTTGCTACCCCCAAGGCCCATTGGTTGGATACAGAGGGTTTTGTTACAGGGGTTGCCGGAACCCATAAATCCAGCGGAATTCCCATACCTCCGCTTGTTAGTAAATGAACGTTCTGTTGCATACGAGCCCAAGATCCTTTAAGAGAAAGATTGTGTCCGAGTACAAATCCCATTAATAAACGTGGTTCAAAAGATATGAATTGCTTATCATTTACGGTATATCTTGAAATCCGACCACCCAGATTAGAATTAAAAAAATCGCGAACACTCCATTCATTTTCAGCATATACCGCTTGTTCCCAGGCCCTTATTGAATAATCGCCAAATAAAGTATCTGATTTAACATCCACAGTATTTTGAGAATAATTGGTGACTCCGGGGGTAAATCTATGAAATATAGTACTGGTACCAAACCGCATAGTATAATTTGAAGTAACATAGAATTCAAAATCCATGGCTGTACTTAGATCATTAATTCCTGATCGAAAAGAATTATAAAACTCCTTGGGTTGCTGACCGAATTTGTTGTTATGAACCTGTTCAAGAAAATGCCGGTATTGAGTATAAGTAATTGTTGTATTACTAAATAGTCTTGGACTAAAAATGTGGTTCCATCGTATTGCTGCCAGCTTATTGCCCCATTTTACTTTGCTTTTATTAACTCCGGTTGAAGAATTTTCTTTTTCCTTCATTCGAATTAGTGTGACATCATCACCCAAATAAATACTGAAGTAAATCCGGTTATTTTCGTTTATCCTATAATTTATTTTGGAGTTGAAGTCGTAGAAATAATAACCTAACTCAACACCATCAAAAATCCATTTGGAAAGAGGTCTGGAAATAATATCATACATGAAACGTCGGAATGAAACTATATAGGAACTGGAGTCGATCCTGGCAGGTCCTTCAAAAGAAATCTTTGAGGCCACCATCCCAATAGTTCCCCTACCTGATAATTCTTTAAAATTACCGTCTTTCATGCGTACGTCCAACACTGAAGACAATCGGCTACCATATCGGGCGGGAAAACCACCTTTGATTAGTTTAATACTATTGATAGCATCTGAATTAAAGGTAGATACAAATCCACCTAAATGATTTATATAATATAAAGGCACATCATCCAAAAGGATAAGATTCTGATCCGGACTACCTCCCCGAACATAAAAATCACTGGAGCCTTCATTTCCTGATCTTACCCCAGGCATTAGTTGGATCGCTTTTAATATGTCTGCCTCGCCTCCAATGGACGGTAGATTTTCTACCTGTTTTATTGGAATAGACACAACACTCATTTCAGGTCGGAGTTCTATTGGGATTTCCCGATAACCACATACCATAACACTATCCAACAAAACACCTGGGATAAGCTTAAAATTCTTACGAATGGGTTGTGCCCCTGAAAAATATTGTCTGATGGAATTATAACCCATGTAAGACACAAAAATGCTAATCGAATCCGCATTGGGAATTGTCAGGCTATAAAAACCATAATTATTGCTGGTGCATCCTTTGCCTGAAATGGTGTCTACAATATTGGCACCAATAAGAATTTCACCAGAGTTGCGATCTGAAATATACCCACTTATTGAGTTATTTTGGCTATTCAGCATTAGAGCATGCATAATTACCAAACAAAATATCAGAACAAATTTATGCAAACAGGCAATTTTATACATGATTATTTAGAATTCATGAGTGTGTCTATTACCTGATTATAACCCGCAAAAACACCATAACCCCCTTCAATATTTGTATACATCGGAACAGGATCGCCCACTCCTGACCATATATTGCTTTCCTGATAATACAAATGCCGGGTAAGCTGTTTTTTATACATGAAATAAGTTTCAGAAACCAAACGCAGAGAAACAATCAAATCGTGATCATAATCTAAAAAGTTATCAGGACTTGAAAAAGCATACATGGGTTGGGTAATGTAGTTAATTGTCAGAGAGTATGATTGACCTCGGAATAAATCATTGCTAAATACCAAGGTACCTGGACAATATTCTATATCTGCTTCATTTATTAACACCTGATCTATTCCTCTTGCATATCCGACCCCACCAATTACTTCATGCTTAAAATGAGGATCTTTATGTCTGTTTTTTAAAACCAGTTCGTAATAGTTTTTGTTTCTACCATCATCAAGTATTTCAATGATCACCTGCGAAACTGGAAATCCTTCTTCATCAATAAATACATTAGGAAAAAAAATAGTTTTCCCAAAGGTTGGTTTCGCTTCCAAAATATCTGTGGCGGATAGAGGAGTAGACCCATTAGCATTTACTACAACTGAATACCTGTTTCCAGCCTGAGGTCTTATAATAGAATAATACCAACCATTTTGGTGGAACATTGTATCGATAATGATATTGTTCTTTGACAATACAACAAATGCATCATTAATATCAGAACCATTACCATCAAACACTGCAGAGGATTTACTTAGCATAAGTTTAAAAGTCGTATCTGGGGAAAACAGGCAATCCAATACCAATTTTTCATCATGAAGGGGGAGTTTAATTTCGACTTCTTTAGTGCAGTAAACAAAAAACGCAGGCAAGATTAAAAACAACAAAATCACTAATCTATTAGTTATATATGTTCGCATTACAAGAATCATAACTATCATGTTATACTTTAATGTGAAGAAATTTCTCAGTCTTGTTTTATAAACTTACCTGCGCATTAAATAGGATCAAATATCAACTTAATTTATCCTGTCAGTCTTATAATTATTGAGAGCAATCATTATAAGATTTACATGAGATGCCTATATTATCCGAGAATTGAGAATTTGTGTTAGATCCACTATCATTAATCGTAAAATCAACATAATAGGCGTATGCATCTAGGCTATACCAACTACTCCAGGCTCTCATTGAATAACTCTTACTTCCACCACCTGTGTGCCCGGAAAAAGTAATACAATTGCTTGAGTTACGTCTGGCAAAAGTCCAGTCTGAGTATGTACGCATATACATATCAACATATCCACCACTGCCACTTTCCTTTTCCATCCTAGCTCTCAAGGTAAAATAAATACCCGCTTTATAATAACGAACTCTATATTGCACACTCCCATCAGTTGTGTTAACATATTCCCAACCAGTATTATTACTACTACATGAAGATTTTTCAATAAATGTATCTTCATTGCCATATAAAATTGCAATTACATTCTCAGAGGTTTTAAAGCTTCTGATATTTCGGTTATTTGTTATTCCTGTTGATTTGGTATAACTGTTTGCATTTATAACATCGACTCTCTCTTCGATCATATTTACCTTAAATACATGCTCTCCAATTTGTATAACACCTTCTGGATTCATTAAAGAAGCAAATATTTCATCATCAAATCCATTCGCTGCGAGTTCAACTTCGTTAAATCCTTTTCGCATAGAAATAAAAGATATTTTATCCTCCCAAAAAGGAAAAAATCTATTATCTAATGAAGATAGATATTCAATTGCAAGTTCATAATTTTCTAAATCGGGAAAAACAAGAATACCTTCTTTTACTTCAACATTAAAAGGAATTTGTCGAGAATAGACCAACATATCATCTGACATTTTTTCACTTTTCTCGCAGGAAGACAATAAGAATATAAATAATAAAATTACTACATGTGCGTATTGATGGTTTAGCCCCCTATTGATCGGACAATCGTATAGATAGGTTTTCAAAATTAAAAATAATTAAAGAACTTTGCATCGGCAAGAAACGACCGAAGGTGATTTTTATACCGATGGTTGAA
>JBEPXC010000232.1:0-5999 GCA_041642035.1 Sphingobacteriia bacterium | reverse complement strand
AACTTGAGAGGAAGCCTGCTGGTGCCACCACTTGTCATCGACTGGTTGGGGCGCATCAGGTTGTCGAAGGTAAAGCCCGCCCATGTACTGGCTGAATAAACCAGCAATGAGGAGGAAGCATCGAAATAACCACGCTGATCCATCTCAAAGGATGTGTGACTGGAATTCGATTCATCCCCGGTAAGGGAAAGCTGATCGCCAAAAATCATCTTGTTTCTATCGATGGAAATCTGCTCATACAAAAACAGCAACCCCGGACGCATGGTCCAGCGATGATTCAACTGAAAGTTATAAGAATACACCAGTCCGCCACGGGTATTGGCCAGATTGCTGCTTCCTGCCTGATCCCTCAAAAGAACCACTCCGGCACCGCTTCGGTATTTATGAAAATAATGATCGAAAGAAAAGGCGTAGGTTACAAATGCATTCCCAAGCTGAGGCCACTGGTTGCGGTAATTCATTACCAGACGGCTGCCATTGGTAGAACCGGCAAAGGATGGTGCAAGATTCAGGGGAGCGGCATAAAATTGAGAGAATTGAGGAGCCTGAGCACGGGTTTTAAATCCAGAAAACACAAAAAACATTACAACAAGCACTATGAGTGCAAAGGGTGACATCCTACATGACATTACTTTTATCATTACAAAAAACTTAGCCGAACAACTCAGGAATACCCATTTATTAGTCAGAACCTCTTCTGGATTTCGCAACAGTATTAATTAAGATGCCTGAATAACAATTGATGACAACCTCCATATCTATCATCTTTTTATTATCCTATAAAACTCATCATTTGCAAAACCCCCATCTCTCACGAAATTAGTACTTCCACACCCCATTTTGTATAGTGTAGATACGCATTTCGCTTTGATAATAACCGTAGAAAACTATCGGGTAATTTATCCGGATTATTTTTTCCTACCTTGACTATCCTTCAGAACTATTTCATTGCCAATCAATCATCAAACATGAAATGTAAAAAAAAGCTTTTATATATAAAATTTCAGAATTACGCCTTACCATCTGGTTCAGATAATTTGAACACTTTTTGAAAAACAAAAGGAAGGGTTCCGGGGTTTAATTTAAAATGTATAATGAGAATGTCGTTTTGAATGCCGGATACCCCATCATAAAATCCAATTTAATTTAATACCTTTAAATCATCAGTTTCAAAATTCACAAAACTTTATAGCCATGAACCGTCGTGAGTTTATTAGAAAAACAGCCACAGCAGCTCCCCTACTAAGCATTTTTCCGGCAGAGCTCTCTTTCATCTCAAGGCAAAACGCACGCATTGAGAAGAGATCGCTGGGCAAGACAGGTGAGATGCTATCGATAATCGGATTTGGAGGTATCGTTGTAATGAACGTATCACCCCAAGAAGCTTCCGAATCGGTACAGCAAGCCATTGATGCGGGCATTAATTACTTTGACGTGGCACCTTCGTATGGTGATGCAGAAATTAAACTGGGACCAGCACTGGAGCCCTACCGCAACGAGGTGTTTTTATCGTGTAAAACAGGTAAACGAACTAAAGATGATGCCCGGAAAGAACTGGAACAATCACTGAAGAATCTCAGAACCGATCATTTTGATCTTTATCAGCTCCATGCGGTAACTACGCTTGAAGATGTAGACACCATTTTAGCTCCACAAGGAGCTCTCCAAACCTTTCTTGAAGCCCGTGAAGAAGGCAAGATACGTTTTATTGGTTTCTCAGCCCATTCGGTTGAAGCGGCTTTCGCTCTTATGGAGGGTTTTGATTTCGATACCATTATGTTTCCCATAAATATGGCTTCCTGGCATAAGGGGAATTTTGGACCACAGGTGCTGGCCACTGCCCAAAAGAGAGGCATGGGCATTATTGCCCTCAAAGCCATGGCCAAAGGTAAATGGGCATCTGAGGCCAACCGCGATCAATATCCCAAAGCCTGGTACGAACCCCTTGACGATGAGAAGGAGGCTCTGATGGGTCTGAGATTTACCCTTTCGCACCCCATCACCACAGCTATTCCTCCAGGAGAACCTGAACTGTTTAAACTGGCTCTAAAACTGCGTGATGAAATCGCACCCTTGTCTCAACAGGAAATTAAGCGAATAAAGCAAACAGCAATGAACTGGAATCCGCTGTTTAGCTATAGCGGGTAAGATTGATAGATGTACAGGTATGATAAGGTAGCCATCGCTATATCCAGGGAGATGCAAATTCAAATAAACTGATATAACGTCCATGATATCAACAGACCACTAACGGAAATTATCGTTTCCATCACAGTCCATGATTTCAGGGTTTGCTTTTCATTCATGCGCAGGTATTTACCTACCAGCCAAAAGCCGCTGTCGTTAACATGCAAAAGAATAGTAGCTCCTGAAGCAATGGCTATAACCATCAGTGCAATCTGTGGTTCTGACAGGGCAAAAACAGGCAGAATGGGACTGATAATGCCGGCCGAGGTAATCATAGCAACGGTTGCCGAACAATGGAAACAGGAAGTCATAAATTTGCTATTCAATTAAAGGGTCGCATTTTAACGCACAAAAACTTTATCGTCAATACTAAAACCCCTTCCCATTTATTCTGGTTGTTAAATAATTATGATTTTAAAGAATTCCATTTGATACAGATTTTTTTAATAATTGAAGTTTTTTTGCATCATTACATGCTTCGCTCACTTCACTCCCATATCCGGAGATTCTTTTTCTAAAAATTCAATAAGGTAAAGATCATTCTTCCTGTTTTGCTCTTAATATTCACAAGAAACCAGGAAATACTCATAAAAGAAATCAAATATCGAACCGATTTTCCTTTACCAGTACAAATGCCAAAATGACAGATTTTATGTTCCGCTATTTTCCTCAAATTTCCGCTCTATTCCAGCAACTTTCAAGACATTATGTCCTCCCTTTTGATCTTAAAATGGATGATCATTTTTAGTTGAAGTTTATTCCTGCCTCAGTTTTTTGGGGACATACAACCCTCTTTGTTATACAATGTATGCAGAAATACCTTTGGGTTATCATTAAAAAAATAGGGGAAAAACATTGGTTTTAATCGAAGTTATTTGTTGATCTTTGTCTTATTTTAAAGAAATTTCTCAAACACCTCCGATTATGATTTTTTCTGTACAAATTAATTCCCTTTTTAAGCTTACTGTATTGGTATTTCTATTATTGGGTTTAACAGTTTTTGTCCATGCCACAAATGTGCCGTTCAGCACCAATGAAAAACATCTTACCATCTGGAATGGTCGTAATTATGAACCTTTTTTTATAAAAGGGATGAATATGGGTGTGGCTGTTCCAGGAAAATTCCCGGGTGAACTGGAGGTAAGCAGCGATCAATATGGCCGCTGGTTTCAGATGATCAAAGATGCAGGGTTTAATACGCTGCGGCTTTATACCTTGCATTACCCGCATTTTTATGAAGTGCTTGACTCGTTCAATCTGGCCAATGAGCATAATCCGTTGTTCTTTTTCCAGGGGGTATGGCTCGAAGAAGAACTTGAGGGATACCCGCAAGATCTGTTGTTTATCGACTCCGCATTTACCCTGGAGATTGAAGAAAATATTGACTGCGTGCATGGCAACCGCAGCATTGCCCAAAGACGGGGCAAAGCATGGGGCGATTACCGCACCAATGTTTCACGCTGGAATATGGGATATATAATAGGTCGCGAAGTACATCCCGGTGAGGTTAAACATACCAATGAATTGTATCCGCAGATGACTTCTTTTTCAGGAGTGCACTTTGCCATCGAAGGGGTGCAGGCAACTGAGGCATGGATTGTATCAAAACTTGATCACCTGCTTGATTATGAGCAAACCCATTATGAGACCCAGCGACCGGTGAGTTTTTCAAGCTGGCCCACACAAGATCCGCTCAGCCATCCTGAAGAGTGGAACTTATGGGAAGACCTCACCTCCATTGATCTTAGTACCATTCAACTGATTGATGCACCGGCCGGATTTTTCAACAGCTATCATGCCTATCCCTATTATCCCGATTTTGTAAATTATGGTCCCGACTATGTTGATTTCTCGGATCAGTATGGCCCAAACAGCTACCTGGGTTATCTGACGCAACTGAAAGAACATTACAATCGTTTTCCATTGATCATTGCCGAATATGGAGTTCCCTCGAGCTGGGGTATTGCCCATTATTCAACCAGTGGCATGCATCATGGCGGATTTGATGAATATGAACAGGGAGAAACCAATATCCGCATGCTCAAATCCATTGAGACTGCGGAGTGTGGAGGCGGCATGCAGTTTTCCTGGATGGATGAATGGTTTAAACGCACCTGGGTAACCGATCATATTGATTACCTGATGAATCGTAGGATATTGTGGCATAACATCACTGCTGCAGAACAAAATTTTGGTCTCATAAGTTTCCAGCGTCCCCTTGCCCTGCAATTATGGGAGGAATATGAGCAAAATGATCCCATTCACCGCCTGGAAGCGGCTGCCGATTACGATTTCTTTCATTTCAGGCTGCATACCAATGCATTGCCCGGCCATCTTGACGAAATGTGGATAGCCCTGGACACCTATGATGCTGATCTTGGCGAATCGATACTCCCCTCCGGAGATACCATAAACAACCGTGCCGAATTTGTGCTCCATCTCACTAACTATTCTGCAAAACTATATGTGACCCAGTCCTACGACCTGTTTGGCATTTTTCATGGCATCTCCAACAATCAGCAACAATATCGTTCAGTACCCTCAGATGGTGAACCTTGGAATATAGTGAGATGGAAAGTGAATGAATTTGAACAGGACATACAATACATTGGCAATCTGAAGGTGAATTACGGTTTTTTACCCTCTTCCTCACTTGATGCCGTAACCATCCATCCCGATTACATTCATGTCAGGATACCATGGTCGCTTATTAATTTTGTTGATCCCAGCGAATATGTGGTATTTCATGATGATCGCAGTACTCCCGCGCCGGAAGACCGTATTTCAGATGGTATTGCCATGTCGGTATTTTACAAAGGAAATGAATTCCATACCAATAGATTTTTGTGGCAAAAATGGAATACTGCCCTCGATGTGGAAGAAGTCATAAAAGGCTCCTACTGGGTGATGAAGGATCGGCTCATAGAATTCAACAATAGAGCCATTGCCCTATGCGATACCGTTAATGTAGTGATTAACGGTGAACCTGTTGTCGTGAACCAGCAAAATGGTTTATTAAACAACGATTTCGACCTGGACGGCAACCTGATGCAGGCACTGCTTCTTTCTGCTCCTCACAAGGGAAGGATAGAACTCAACACCGACGGATCATTTATATATGAGCCCTTTGGCACGAACGAATTTGCATGGACAGATACCTTAACCTATACTGTTTTTGATGGCATGAGTCTTTCGGAGCCCGCCACCGTGGTTCTTAAGGTGCAAATGCCTACTGCTGTCGCGGGCGCAACTGTTCAGGCAGAACATCCTATTGACATGTCGGTATTTCCCAACCCGGCGCACGATTATGCTGTGATCGAAATGGACAGAATCATTGATGTGGTATATTTGTTTGATCTGCAAGGAAAGATGATCTTTTCAAACTATGTAAGCAGCAATCAATACCGCATGGATCTGATGGACATGGAACCGGGCGTTTATTTCATAGTCCTACAATCAGGCAAAGATAAGATGGTCAAGAAATTATTAATACAATAGAGACAGGGCATGCCAAATCTTTTCAATATTTTGCATGCTGCATTGAGCCCTAAACTTTTTGCATGTAACTTTAACAAGGAATTGCAGATTTTAACCGATATGGGAGGTTGCTGCAACGGACTAAGCTAACTGCCTATTTGGCATATTGTTGTGCAACCTTTACCCTTACCCGCTGCTTGTTGTAAAAAGCAACAATATACCCTTCATAGCCCTGGTTGCGCAGCAACCTGTAATGATGCATTGTAGAATCCATGTCTGCAAATACGCCTGCCATATACTTGTCCAATCCATCTTCATTATCGTAGTAGTGAAGA
>JBEPXC010000231.1:0-6017 GCA_041642035.1 Sphingobacteriia bacterium | reverse complement strand
TAAGGAGAATGGTGTAACGGGTGCCGGTTTACCGACCTACGGAACCAATGTGCTTGTGAATATTGTCAACGAGTCGGGGGTGTTTCCTACCAATAACTTCCAGGAGTCTCAGTTTGAGCATGCCGAGGAGGTAAGTGGAGAAACCATGGCCGAACATTTTCTTCTCAAACGCGAATCATGCTTTGCCTGCCCCATTGCCTGTGGAAGGTATACCAAAGCCGATGATATTGAAACAGGTGGACCGGAATACGAAAGTGTATGGGCCTTTAGTGCCGCTTGCGGGGTATCGGATATGAAAGCAGCCATCAAAGCCAACTTCTGGGCCAATGAAATGGGTATGGATACCATTTCTGCCGGAGTAACCGTGGCTACTGCCATGGAGCTTTACGAAAAAGGATATATTAAAGATAGCGAACTCAATGGCCTGGGGTTGAAATTTGGTGATGCAGAAAGCATGGTTGAGTGGATAAAGAAAATGGGCCGCGCCGATGGTGCTTTGGCCAGTAAGATGGCCGAAGGATCCTATCGTCTGGCCGATGCATACGGTCATGCAGAGCTTTCCATGAGCGTGAAAAAACAGGAGCTGCCCGCTTATGATCCTCGCGGGATACAGGGACAGGGCCTGCAGTATGCCACCTCCAACCGCGGCGGCTGCCACGTGAGAGGGTATATGATCTCGCCTGAAATTCTGGGATTACCCGAGAAACTCGATCGACTGGAGATAAAAGGAAAGCCTGAATGGGTGAAGATATTCCAGGATTTAACCGCCTTCATCGATTCATGCGGTTTGTGCCTGTTCACCTCTTTTGCTCTCACTGCAGATGATTATGCCGAGATGTTCTCTGCCGTAACGGGTGTTCCACATACACCTGCACAAATTCTTGAAGCCGGTGACCGCATCTGGAACCTGGAAAGGATTTGGAATATCAAGGCGGGTATAGATCCTTCACAGGATAAGTTGCCCAAACGGCTGATGGAAGAAGGTATCCCCTCAGGGCCATCTAAAGGACATACTTCTCGTCTCAGTGAAATGCTCCCCCTGTATTATAAGGAAAGAGGATGGGATGAGAAAGGAGTTCCCACAGCCGAAAAATTAAAAGCTCTTGGCGTACCTGCTTAACCTCAAGTGGATATTCAGCCCGATGCCTTCTGCACCTTCAGGTGCAGGAGCTTCGGGCTATTTTATTTAGGCAGGCTTTGGTCTTTGGGTATATGGCCTGCTTCTTTTCTTATCCTGATTTTTCCTCTCGTATTGTTCCAAGAGAGCATTACGTTTTTAGCCCACCCCCTTAAAGGTTTTTATTCATGTTTCAAAAGGTATATCTCGAATTAACCGATGGTTGTAATCTGAATTGTGAAATCTGTTACCGGCATCAATGGGTAGAGCAAGCTGCTGATATGCCCGAAGATCTTTGGCGAAATATCATTGATCAGCTCAGTGCAGAAGAATCTGTAAAAACGGTGGTGCTGGGAGGAATGGGAGAACCACTTTCCTCTCCTTTGTTTAAGAAAACCGTTGAATTGCTAGGCCATAAAGAGATTGCGGTCACATCAAACGGTACTATGTTCAGTGAGACGCTTACTGCCGACCTGCTTTCCCATATCCACCAGGTTGTGGTATCTGTTGATGGCATGGAACAACACATGATTCAGGGCAGGGGAGTGGTGTTTGAACAGTTGATGGAGGAAATTGATTTTCTGAATCAACTCAAAGAGGCCTCGGGCAAGCCAGATACCCCTTACCTGGATGTTCAGTTTGTGGCTTCACGAAAAAATATACAGGATATCTTTCCTTTGATGGATGTATTGGCGACCAAAAACATCCGCCATCTGGTGATTTCTCACCTGATGCCACAGGATCAAAGCCAGGCCGATGATATTTTATACAAACGGTTTGAGAATAAGGAGGGTAAGGAACTCTTTCATAAAATCCGCAACTATTCTTTTAAACGTGGACTGCGGGTTATATTTCCTGAAGTGGAATTGAAAACCGAGCGACGTTGTGCCTTTGTCAGCAATAACGCTACCTATATTACATCCCGCGGCATGGTGGTGCCCTGCTACCGGCTCTCTCACCCCGGACAGGAGGTCGTTTTTGGACGCTCCAAGACATTAAGAGCCTATAGCTTTGGTGCTGTGAGAGAGCGCAGTCTGAAAGAGATATGGAATGACCCGCAGTATGTTGGTTTTAGAAGTAAAATCTTTGACAACCATTATCCCTCTTGTCCCGATTGTGATCTGGTAGAAGGGTGCAGCCTTATTCAGGATGTAGATTTCGATTGCCATGGAGATGAACCCAATTGTGCCGATTGTTTATGGGCAAGAAAATTTGTATTTTGTCATTGATTTATGGTATGCCAAAAGAAGAACAAGAAAAGAATTTTTAATACACAAAGATTTACAACTGTTTTTACAACAACAGGCTACTTCCTTTATTAAACCATAAAAAAAATGCAAATAAAAGTAAGATTATTCGCAACTTTGCGAAACGGTAGAGGCAAAGAGCTGTTGATGGATGTTGATAATGAAGCTACTCCGCAGGAATTATTGATCAAGCTGGATATTCCTTTGGAAGATGTGGCGATATTGCTGATCAATGGTATGGATGGTAACGTTTACCAACCACTTGGTCATGGCGATACCCTGAGCATCTTCCCTCCGGTAGGTGGCGGATGAGATTGTAAATCGATTGTTAATCCTTAATAATAAACGCTTGAATTTACGTTATAGTAAAAATGAAAAGATGCTCTCGGTCGAGGAGAACCTGTTGCTACAAAACAAAAAGGTATTGGTAGTAGGTTGCGGCGGACTGGGAGGGCACATTATTGAGCAGCTGGCAAGACTTGGCATTGGAAATATCACAGCCATTGATGGAGATGTTTTCACAGAATCCAACCTCAACAGGCAGTTGCTGTGCCGCATGGATACCCTGGGCAAGTCAAAAGCCCTTACCGCCAGAGAGCATATTAAAAATATCAATCCTGATGTGAAGGTTACTGCCATTCATGAGTTTTTGGACGAAACCAATGCCGAAGATATAATCACAGGGCACGATGTGGTTTGTGATGCGCTTGATAACATGTCATCACGCTTGCTGGTGCAGAAGTATGCTGCTGAACTCAACATTCCCATGGTGTACGGTGCCATTGCCGGGTGGTATGGTCAGGTAACCACGATTTTTCCTGGCGACAACATCATTGGTAGCATATACCATGGCAGCAACAAAGGGATTGAACAGGAATTAGGCAACCCTTCCTTTACCCCGGCGCTGGTGGCTTCGGTGGAAGTATCGGAAGTGGTGAAGATTCTGATAGGAAGAGGATCCTTGCTGCGCAACCGTTTTCTGATGATCAATACCCTTGATCAGGAGTATGAAGTGTTTGATTTATAGATGGCAGGTAAGGGAAAAGAGCGGTTGTTTTTAGCGTATTGATTTGACATTAAGGGTTTACTGTTTAGCCCTTTGCCGGAAAACACATTTAATCATTAATATTAGTATTTACATGCATTCTTTTAAAGAAGCTCAGGATATCATTAAAGAATCAGCCCGTTATCTTGGAGAGGAGCGCGTTGATTTTATGAACTCTCTAAACAGGGTATTGGCCGAAGATGTTATTTCGGATGTCGATATGCCACCCTTTGACAAGGCGGCCATGGATGGCTTTGCCTGCCGCAGGCTGGATTTAGGCAAAGAACTGAAGCTGATAGAAACTATTGCCGCGGGGATGGTGCCACAAAAAACCATTGAGGAGGGACAGTGCTCACGCATCATGACGGGTGCCATGTTGCCCGAGGGAGCCGATACCGTAATTATGGTTGAGCAAACTGAGATGGTGTCGGAGGATGTGGTGCGCTTTACAGCATCACAGACTACTTCCAACATTGCCCGTAAGGCTGAGGATGTAAAGGTAGGTGATGTAATGTGGAAGAAAGGTAGCGTAATTCTGCCATCTCATATTGCTATTTTTGCTGCTGTTGGCTGGGTGAATCCTTTGGTTGCCAGACAGCCCCGGGTGGCTATTCTATCTACGGGCGATGAGCTGGTAGAACCTGATGAAAAACCGGGTCCGGGAATGATCCGCAACTCCAATTCATGGCAGCTGATGGCGCAGGTTCGCCAGGCAAATTGCATAGCCAATTATATGGGTATAGTGCCCGATACGGAAGAAGATACCGAAATGGCCATCACCAAAGCCCTGGCCGAAAATGACGTGGTTCTGCTTACAGGAGGCGTTAGCATGGGTGATTTTGACTTTGTCCCCCTTTCGATGAAGAAAAACGAGGTGGATATTCTCTTTCAAAAAGTGGCTGTTAAACCCGGCAGACCAACAGTTTTTGGGGTAACGGAAAAATCATACATCTTTGGTTTGCCCGGGAATCCCGTCTCATCATATATCAATTTTGAAGTTTTTGTCAAGCCGCTCCTATACCAACTGATGGGATCTGTATATGAGCCTTTACAGTTGAAACTGCCAATGGGCAAGAGTTACAGCCGCAAAAAGGCAGATCGGCTCGAATGGGTGCCGGTAGATATAAACAGTGAGGGGGAGGTCATCCCCGTTGCTTATCACGGATCAGCTCATATTCATGCTGTATGCTTATCGAAAGCCCTCATGGAAGTAGCCATCGGCACTTACGATATAACAAAAGGAGAAATAGTACATGTTAGACCCCTTTAACAGAACCATTAATTATCTGCGTATTTCGGTTACTGACCGATGCAACCTACGATGCAGCTACTGTATGCCCGAAGATGGCGTATGCATGGTAGAGCATAAAGACATTTTAAGCTTTGAAGAGATACAACAGGTGGTAGCGGTTGCCGTGCCCCTGGGGATTGATAAGATCCGCCTTACGGGCGGCGAACCGCTGGTGCGCAAGGATATTGTAGAGCTGGTGCGCATGATTGCTGCGGTGGATGGCGTGAAGGATCTTGCCATAACCACCAATGGCGTGCTACTGGATAAATATGCACACGAACTTGCCGATGCCGGACTGAAACGTGTCAATATAAGTCTGGATACCATCGACGCTGATAAGTTTCGCCAGATTACCCGGGGAGGCAATCTTCAAAAAGTGTTTGATGGCATTCACGCAGCTCGTGCTGCAGGCCTGAATCCTATTAAAATCAACTGCGTGGTTAAAGAGAACTCCAGTGAGGCTGATGCAATGGCAGTAAAGGAATTTTGCCAGGAACACAAGCTGCAGGCACGATTTATAAGCCAGATGAATCTTACCACCGGTCATTTTACTATTGTAGATGGGGGTAGTGGCGGTGACTGTGCTCGCTGCAACAGGCTTCGCCTTACCCCTACAGGAAAAATGAAACCCTGTCTGTTCTCTGATCTGGAATACGACATCAGGCAGATGGGCATAAAAAATGCCATTGAGGCGGCGCTACTGGGAAAGCCCCTGAAAGGAACCATTAACCTTAACAATTGCTTTCATAATATAGGAGGATAAACCATGTCAAAATTTTCGCATGTAGATGATAAGGGCAAAGCCAATATGGTGGATGTAAGCCCTAAACCTATGCAGGTACGTACTGCAGTGGCCATTGGATTTATTCGTCTCAATCCGGAAACCGTAAAGCTGATCCGTGAAAATGAGATGAAAAAGGGAGATGTACTTACTATAGCAGAAATAGCCGGTATTCAGGCAGCCAAAAGAACCTCTGATCTTATACCTTTGTGCCATCCTTTGCAAATCACTAAAGCAGATGTTAGGGCCGTATTGGAGGAACGGGGTGTAGAAGTAACCGCTACCCTGAAATGCATAGGTCAGACCGGTATAGAGATGGAAGCGCTCACCGGGGTGAGTGTAGCCCTGCTTACAGTTTACGATATGTGTAAAGCGATAGATAAGGAAATGGTTATTGAAAATGTAACGTTACTGGAAAAAACAAAACAATAGTGCCCGAAGAAGTCAGATACACCAAACTATAATGTCTTAGAAAAAGAATCTCAACCCATGGATCAACACATAAAAATTCTATCCGTAAATACCTCCGAAAAGAA
>JBEPXC010000230.1:0-6017 GCA_041642035.1 Sphingobacteriia bacterium | reverse complement strand
GCTATTATGCATCATCAGATTATATTTCTCATACCGATTCTGAAAAAAATATATCGGACAAGGTATACCAGATGGTACGCCGACATATGTTGAATAAAAAAATAAAACTTTTAAAAAGTTCCCTTAGGCGTGATGTTTCCACTACGTCTCTTCTGGATTATGGATGTGCTACAGGTGAATTTTTATTGAAAGCCCAGGAAATTGGTATGAATGCCCATGGATATGAACCGGATCTTAATGCCCGGCAAAAAGCATTAGAGAAGGGACTTAACCTTATCGAAGATCTGGAAGATCTAAAAAGCCATAGATCCAATCGTGCTTTTGACGTGATTACCTTATGGCACGTGCTGGAACATATACCTGATCTTAAGGATAAAGTGAAGATTTTTAAGGGTATAATTGCCGAAAATGGTTTGATTGTTGTTGCTGTACCTGAATATAAAAGCTTTGATGCAAAGATTTACAAGGATAAATGGGCCGCATGGGATGTACCCAGGCACTTGAATCATTTTGAAAAGAAAAGCTTATGTCAATTGTTTTCAGGGCTAGGTTTTCGTCTCGAGAAGATTTATCCTTTGTATTACGATTCCTATTACATTTCTATGTTGTCGGAAAAGCAGAGGGGGTCAGGAATAATGGGTTTAGTTAGGGCATTTGGAATTGGTTTTTATTCTAATATGAATGCCCTGTTAAAGAAGCGACCCTTTTCGAGTCAGATTTATTTTTTTAGAAAAAACAGTGAATAAACCAATTTACCTATCATGAAGTTGTACCGCTCCCTGGCTTTTTTATTTGTTGTAAGTGTATTCCTTTCAATGGCATTCAACCACTGGAAGGAAAGGGAAGTTGAAATAGATGAACTGGCCCAAGAGGTGCAACAGACGTATTTGAGCAGGGAACAACTGGCTAGTGAATGGTTAAGTGATGTAAGCCGTGCATTCAGAAAACAGCAAGTTACTCTATTCAGCAATGAAACCTGGGTGAGAGCTCTCAACGCTATGTATGATAGTGAGGGGTTTATTTTTATGGTGAGCAGGGCCGATTCAATTATGTTTATGTCGCATAATGCTTTGCCCCTGGATCATTATAAACTGCCCCAATACAACTCTGGTATGCTGCTTCTTGATAATGGCTGGTACCATGTGCTCACGAAAACCCACGATGATTATCTTGTGTGGTTGTTTTCTGTGGTTAAGCATTCTTATAAATACAAAAACAAATTTCTATCCAATGATTTTGAGAAGAGTTATCATGTTCCTGATTATCTTCAAATAAGCACCAATTCGACCGGAGAGGGTGTCTCTGTTTATAATAGGGAAGGAGATTACGCTTTTTCTGTATCCCTGCCCGATGGTGAATCCAAAAGTAAACAGAATGCGCTATTATGGTTTTGGTCTATTTTGACCGGAATGATTTCACTGTTTGTAGTTGTGTTTTTTCTTTTCCGTAGCTTTTCTGTGCAATATAATAAAGGCCATCCCATAAGAGCTGTCAGCGGCTTTTTTTTGTCGCTTGTACTAGTCAGGGGTTTGATATTTTATTTTCAGATTCCTGGTATTTTTTATGAGGGCGAATTGTTTTCTGCACGACATTTTGCAGCCAGTTATTGGGTTCCTTCACTGGGTGATTTGCTGTTAAATGTATTATTCGCTGTTGTTTTTTCCTATTTTCTTTTTTATAAAACGCTTTTAATAAAAAACGAAAAAGAACCGGTATTGCCGGGGATTACAGTTTACATTTTATCCTTTGTGATGTTATTTGTGCTTGCCCTTTCAGCGCTGATAGTTCATTTTACTCTTATGGGCCTGGTTATCAATTCAAGTCTACATCTGAATGTGAAATTTATTTTTGAACCTGATATTTATCATGTATTAGGGTTTTTTATTCTCACGGGAATTTTCTTATTCTACTTTTTTATCGGCTACTCTATACAATCGTTCATAAAGAGAAATCTTTTGGCGTTGGATAAGGGCCGATGGTTTTTGTTTTTTTCTTTTGTAGTTCTGGCAATCGCCTTTCCTTTTATGGGGTTTAAATACTATCTGTTATGGTTAGGTGTTTTTTCCGCATCGTTTATTACCTTGTTTAGCCTGTCAACGACTTCGATGGGATTTTCACTAAGCCGCGTTTTGCTTTCGTTTTTAGTATATGCGTTGCTTTCTACCTATGGCTTGTTTGTGATCAATAAAGAAAAGGAGCTAGCAACACGAGAGAATGTTTCACTTCGTATAGCCAGTGAGCAGGATCCAGTGGCTGAATTCCTTTTCAGCGAGATAGCTCCTGACTTATTGGACGATTATGTCTTGACGCAAATGATCGTTGAACATCCTTTTCAAAACGACAGTATTTCAGATTACCTGCGAGCAATATATTTTACCGATTTCTGGGCAAAGTATGATATTCAAACCACCATATGTGCTCCCGGAGATGTGCTAATCGTAAAGCCCAATGAAGAAGAGATGATATGCGACGACTTCTTTCGTATGTATGTTGATAATGTTGGTAAACCTACTCATGTGGATGAATTTCTGTATCTGGATAACAATTCAGGCCGAACATCCTATTTGGCCATAATACCTATCAAGGAGAACACCTTAGCAGGAGTACCCTTTACATTGTATATAGAATTTGAATCTCGTTTTATACCTAAGGAGCTAGGATTTCCTGAATTATTGGTTGATGAGCAAATTGACATTACAAGAAACCTGGGTGATTATTCATACGCTATATATAAAAATGGCATGCTGACCAATAAGTATGGTTCTTATTTTTACAATATCAATATAGATAGTTATGATCATAATAATGAGCATCCTTTTGTAGTTTTTGAAACGGATGAATACAGTCACCTACTTTACAACCGTGATTCTGATACCCGTGTTATAGTTAGTAAACCCAGGGAGACCTTGCTTGAAAAGATAGCACCCTTCTCTTATTTGTTTATTTTCTTTCTTATATACGCTATAATAATCTGGATATTAGTATATTATAATGTATTTGGGTTTCGATTTTCATTTAATTTTAAAAACAGACTCCAGTTTACTATAATTGGTATCGTATTGATTTCTGTAGTTGCCATTGGCAGTGCATCGGCATGGTTCATATTCAATATCTACAAAAATAAGAATGAGGCTTTTGTTAATGAGAAGGCTCATAGTATTCTTATTGAAATGGAAAATAGCTTTTCTCAGGAAGATTTTCTGGATGAATCGTATGGAGAATTTTTGGATCAAATGCTTTTGGATTTGTCACAGGTATTTTTTACAGACATTAATATTTTTACACCTGATGGCAGTTTATTATCCTCTTCACGACCCAAAGTATTTAATGAAGGCTTAATTGCGCCTTTCATTGATCCTGTGGCCTATAACAGTATGAATAACAAGGGAAAAAGCCTTTATATTCACAATGAAAAAATAGGTAATCTGGAGTACATAAGTGCTTATGTTCCCCTAAGGAATATCAACGGCACTTTAATTGCCTACATAAATCTTCCCTACTTTGCCCAGCAAAGCGAATTAAGGAATGAGATATCATATTTTCTTGTGGCTTTCCTTAATATTTATCTGCTGTTGTTGCTATTATCAGTGGTTATAGCCGTTTTTATATCCAACCATGTTACCCGTCCTCTTCAGGTAATTCGAGACAGCTTTTCCAGGTTAAGCATAGGAAAAAACAATGAAAAGATTAACTGGCACAGAAACGACGAGATAGGACAGTTGATATCAGAGTACAACCGAATGATAAGTGAATTGGAGATAAGCGCAGAACTTCTTGCTCAAAGTGAACGGGAGTCGGCATGGCGCGAAATGGCCAAGCAGGTTGCCCATGAAATTAAAAACCCTCTTACTCCCATGCGACTCAATGTACAGTATCTGCAACGGGCATGGAAGGATAGAGCAGAAGACTGGGATGAAAGACTCGAAAGATTTACCAAAACCATGGTGGAGCAGATAGATAATTTAAGTCTGATCGCCGGAGAATTTTCAGATTTTGCTAAAATGCCTTCTGCCAATAACGATAGGATAAATCTACAGGAGTTTATCCCCGAAATTCCTGATTTATACAAAGGTTTCGATGAGGTAGAAATAAGCTGGGAGATTGAAAATCAACAAAGTCCAATGATCATATTTGCTGATCGTAAGCAATTGTTGCGGGTTTTCAATAACCTGATACGAAACTCTATGCAAGCCTATCCAAAATCGGAATCCGCCCGGATATTGATTAAAGCAAAGGTGGAAGCTAATTATAGCAGAATAGAAATACAGGATTTTGGAGGGGGTATAGCGGACGATCTTAAGAAAAACATATTCCAGCCCTACTTTACCACAAAAACAGCCGGAATGGGCCTTGGATTGGCTATGGTGAAAAGCATAATTCAAAGCTTCAATGGTCATATCTCCTTTGAATCACAAAAAGATAAAGGAACATCCTTTATTATTCGTATTCCACTTGTGAAATAGAATATTGGCATACCCTTATAGATAATGCACTGATAAAGCAAAGCCCTTTGCTTTTAAATAAAAGCAAGGGCTTATGCACTATTTGATTCCATTAAGTTTATCAATGCTTATTCATAGACCAGTGGCTGTGTTTCCCCTTTCATGACCATCAGTCCATTCATGGCCAATGCACGCATTTCGTCTTCACCCGGATAAACATAAACAGGTGAAATATGTCTGATTCTTTGGGTAAGATTTTCAACAAAAGGTTTGCCATAAGCTATGCCACCAGTTAATAGTATCGCATCTACGCTTCCTTTAAGTACGGTGGACATTGCACCAATTTCCTTGGCTACCTGATAAGCCATAGCGTCATAAATACGTTTTGCTTTTTCATTTCCCGCCACAGCAAGTTTTTCTACCTCATAAGCATCATTGGTACCCATATAGGCAACCAGACCACCCTTTCCGGTAATCATTTTCAATACTTGCTTTTCAGTGTATTCGCCGCTGAAACATAATTTTACAAGAGCCGCAACAGGAAGGGTACCCGATCTTTCGGGTGAGAATGGACCATCACCGTCCAGGGCCTGATTAACATCGATTACGCGACCTTTGCAATGGGCACCTACACTAATACCCCCACCCAGATGAGCAACAATAAGATTAAGTGCTTCATAGGTTTGTGCTACTGCACGCGCATGTTGCCTGGCAATGGCTTTTTGGTTGAGAGCATGAAAAATAGATATGCGTTCAAAAAGGGGATGGCCGGAGATACGTGCCAGGTCGTCCAATTCATCCACCACCACCGGATCGGCAATAAAAGCCCTTGCATTAGGCAGGGAGCGGGCAATATCATTGGCTATTAATCCACCCAGATTACTGGCATGTTGGCCCAGTACGCCAATTTTTAAATCCTTGATAAGGGCTTCATTGACTTCATAAACACCCGATTTAATGGGTTTTACGAGTCCGCCCCGGCCAACAACGACCTGAAGGTTATTGACGTTGATATCAGCATTGGTAAGTTCTTGTAGTATAATGCTTTTTCTAAATTCATACTGGTCGGTAATGCGTTCAAATCCTTCAATTTCTTCGCAGGTGTGTTTGATATTCTTGAGAAAGACTTCCTTGGTATTTCTGAATACAGCAATTTTTGTTGATGTTGAACCTGGGTTAATGGCCAACAATAATTCTTCTTCCATAAAGGTTTTATTTAAGCTAATTGAGGAATAAATTTAATTGATGGCAGCAGCCAGAGCTATGCTATTAAGCTTGGTTTCATCACTGTCGGCTCTGCTGGTAAGAACAATGGGTGCAGTAGCCCCAACAATTACAGCAGCACATTTCGCCTGAGCAAAATAGATGAGTGTTTTGTAGATGGCATTGGCAGCATCCAGATCATCAGCCACCAGCAAATCGGCATCACCGGCCACAGGGCTTTTGATCTTTTTGAGTTTCGCGCTTTTTTCGCTGATGGCATTGTCCAGGGCGAATGGTCCATCGATGATACAATCGGTAATTTGATTCCGGTCGGCCATTTTAGAAAGGGCTGCAGCATCCATAGATGATTTC
>JBEPXC010000229.1:0-6019 GCA_041642035.1 Sphingobacteriia bacterium | reverse complement strand
GGTATGTACGTGTAAATGAACAAAATCAGTCATAGTGAAGGATTAAAAATTGAGGAGGATAAAAATATACAAAATCAGGGGGTTATACATACAACCAGAGTAAAAAGGCAGTTTTTTTTCTCTGTTCCCGAAAAGTTTGCTGTTCAAAGAATTACCTTTAACAAAAATTTGCTTCCGCTTAAAAATACTATTGGGAACACTTTTTTAAATGAAAAAAAAACCGGATATTTGCACCCCTTAAAATACATTTAAATTAATCATTAAAATTAGAATTCATGCCAACAAAAATCAGACTACAACGTAAAGGGAAAAAAGGAAGTCCTTTTTTCCATCTTGTAGTGGCGGATGGTCGTGCACCCCGGGACGGAAAATTTATAGAGAGACTTGGCACTTACAACCCCATGACCCATCCTGCAACTATTGACATTAACTTTGACAGGACCTTGTATTGGCTGCAGGTAGGGGCTCAACCCACTGATACTGCCCGCAGTATTTTGTCGAACAAGGGGGTTTTATTGAAAGATCACCTTTTGAGAGGAGTAAAAAAAGGCGCTTTAACTGAAGAGCAGGTAGAGGAAAAATTCCAGGCCTGGTTGGATGAAAAAACTAACCTTCTTGAAAAGATTGGAAAAGAAAAAGAACTGACTGAAAAGGAAGCCGCCCAAAAGGCCTTGGAAGAAGAACGTAAGGTAAATGAAGCACGTGCTGCTGAACTTGCCAAAAAACGTGCTCAGGAAGCTCAGCCAGAACAAGTTGAAGAACCTGAAGCTCCTGAAGCTTCTGAAGAAGCTCCGGCAGACACTGAGCCTTCCTCAGAAACAAAAACCGAAGAGTAAGCCCACTTAACGCCAATGAGCCTGGTTGCAGACCCGGTATCCTGAATCACAGAAAAATCTTCAAATTTCCCATTATGAGAACAGAAGATTGCTATTATCTGGGTTACGTAACAAAAACATTCGGCTATAAAGGGGAAGTGGTAATCTATCTGGATACCGACAACCCTACATACTACAAAAATCTGGAATCAGTTTTCATTCTTATGGAAGGAAAACTGATTCCTTTTTTTATTGAAAAAATTCAACTTCGGGTCAACAGCAATGAGGCAATCATTCGATTTCAAAATGTTGATACCGAACAGAAAGCAGCACAGATTACCGGGCAGGAGGCCTATCTGCCTTTAGCTATGCTGCCACCTCTGAAAGGTAATAAGTTTTACTTTCACGAAATCATTGGCTTCCAGGTCATTGACAAGCAAAAGGGCATGATTGGCACGATTGATACCGTTCTGGAGTTTCCTGCAAATCCGGTGCTGCAAATCAAGGTTGAATCGAAAGAAGTGCTGGTTCCTGCCAGAGACGAGTTTATCATTAAGCTGGATCGCCAGAATAAGACAATCACCATTGATGCCCCTGAAGGATTGATTGATCTTTACCTGAATGAATAAGAAACACCCCCCCACCCCGCAGTTTCATTTTAAACGATTTTCACTCTCCGACAGCCTGTGCGGAATGAAAATAGGAACCGATGGTGTATTGCTTGGAAGCATTGCTGCGGGTTATCCTTCCGGGCGTATTCTGGATGCAGGGACCGGCTGCGGATTGATTGCCCTGATGGTAGCTCAGAAAAATAGAGGGCACATAACAGCCCTGGATATTGATCCTTTGGCCATCAGGCAAGCCTCCCAAAATGTAATCTCCAGCCCATGGGCCGACAGGATCCGCGTGATCCATTCCTCACTCCAGGAATACAGCCAGAACAGTACCCGCAAATATGACCTGATAGTAAGCAATCCCCCCTTTTTTCATAATAGCCTGCAATCAAAATGCAGTCAAAGAAATTCAGCCCGTCATTCATCTCTGCTTGCTCCTGAAGAATTGATTGTAGCAGCCAAAAACCTGCTTTCTGAAGAAGGGAAAATTTTGTTGATCATTCCTGCTGAACAGGACAACCTGTTTGGTGAGCTGGTGCATGACCAGTCCTTATATATCACAGGCAGATTGTGGATCATACCTGCTCCGGGAAAATCCCCTAAAAGATTGGTTATCGAGATTTCAGGAAGCAACCATCATCTGAAGGAGAATTCTTTGGTTATCGAAACCCGGGAAAGGCATCATTATTCGGATGAATACAAAAAATTAACCCAGGATTATTATCTCAACTTCTAAGCTGCTTGGTTGCTGGTGATAATATACTCCTCCAGAATAAGAAATTTTTCAATAAGAAATGGCAGCAGGGCTCCTACCTGATCTTCCTGCTCCTGACGCGAACACGATTCAATTGTACTTGCCATCTGATAAACCTGCGAAGCACCCATGGTAGCGCATAACCCCCTAATAGCCATGATCACAGGCTCATAATGGCTGCGATCTTTTGTTTCGTAAGAAGTAATAAACTGTCTTATGTAATCCTTCAGCTCTTCCAGAAAAGTAGTGTACAAAGGTTGAAGGGACAGTCCTAATTTGTCGGATTGCGAAAGAATCATTGAATACGTTTTCAAGCTGATGACTGGCAGGGCATCCATTTTCTCCTCCAGAAGATCGTTGGAAGAAACACGGGGAGCCGCAGAATGTTCTATGCCCAGACAATTATTGAGTTTCACAATAAACTCCTTTTCAGATATGGGAAACCCTATGATACAATCGAATCTCATCCCCAAAAGATCAAGGGGTTTAAATGACTGCTCCGGAGTAGTTAAGGCAATCATGGGTGGCAGATGAGGATACAGGTCCTTTAAGCGTTTGACCGTCATGATGCTTTTCTGGGAAGCTGAAAAGACATCAAATATCAGGCAATGATACTTCCTGCCTCCAAAAATGTTGAAGGCATTAACTTGAGATTCCTGATAGCATTCCAGAAAGGATTCCTCATCGGTGTGGGTGGTAACGTTATAGCCCAGTTTTTCCAAAAAACGCGAAAAACCAACATGAGCATAGTTTCCACCTTTCAGATAAAGTATGTTAACTTCCTGATCCACTTTGATATTACACAGGTTTTCTTTTTCCGTCATAACTACCTCTTATATATAGTTTTTAATCTCCTTTTTAAACGTAGAATAGATGTCTGATACTTGTGGGGCTAGATCAAAAGCTAGCTTTGGATTGCCTGATTTGATAGAATTTTCGATCATCCGGGCAATTTCCTTCAACCGTAAGGCTCCTACCGAACCGGCCACACCAGATAACGAATGCGCCTGTTGCCTTAAATCCTCCTCCTGTTTCAAATCAAGACTTTGATGGATATCGGCCACCATTTGATCAACATCAGAAAAGAAAGCTTGGTATATATCCTGAATAATGGCTGGTTCACTACCTGAATGCATCAATAACATATCAATAGTATCCTTATCCACATGTGGAACATCTTTTAAAAAACCCAGGGCTTCAGTTTTTTCCATAACATCAAAATTTAAGAAGGCAAAAAGTACTTAACCTGCAAGTCAGAGAAAGCCCTTCCAGCGACTCCAAAATTAAATGATTGTTGAAACTAATCTGTAGGTGTTTTTACCCGTTTATGATCTAATTATCTAGTAGAATTCTATTGGTTAATGAAAAAACCCGGCATGCACCGGGTCGTTATTATCAATAAAATACTTCATAAGCATGAAGATCAGCAACCACTAAATGATTAAACAAGTTAGCCCTGATCAGACATCTCAGTATCAGGAATAGTATTTCTTTCATACTCTTCATTTTCCTGCCGGTCATTACGGGGTCCGCATGAAACCATCATGACAAAGAGCCCACTTACTACAAAAGTTAGGATTTTTTTCATCATGCTGTATTTATTTAAGACAAACTATTACTTATTACAAAAGTAAAAAATTCTATCCACAGAAAAAAATTCCCTGTCCGGAATGCTTAAACCAAGGTTTCTTCCCCCTCTGATTTGGCGATGATAACGGCCCCGCAGGAGTCACTCCATACATTAACAGTAGTGCGGATCATGTCCAGGATACGATCTACTGCCAGGATCAGGCCTACTCCTTCCAGGGGTAATCCTACTGCCGAAAGGATAATGGTAATGATTACCAACCCTGCCATAGGAATTCCGGCGGCTCCAATTGAGGCCATCAGCGCGGTGATGGTTACAATAAACTGTTGCAGAATCGTTAGTTCAATACCGTATGCCTGGGCGATAAACAACACGGCAACACATTGGTACAATGCTGTACCATCCATATTGATAGTCGCCCCGAGAGGGAGTACAAATCCGGTGGTCTTATTAGATACCCCACTGTTGACCTCCACGGCTTCAATAGTAAGAGGAAGGGTTGCACTACTACTGGAGGTAGAAAAGGCCGTCAGAAGCGGCACAGACATTCCCCGGGCATGTTTTACGGGATTTGCCTTGCCCACAAATTTCATCAGCAGGGGTAACGTAACAATGGCATGAAAGAGTAACGCTCCAATGACGGTCAGCATATATAACCCCATACTCTTTACAACACCTAATAGATCGCCTGCATGTTCTGCAGCAAGCCCCGAAACGATACCAAAAATTCCTAAAGGGGTAAACTTGATCACGAACATTGTGATCTTCATCATAATTTCAAATACGGCATTGAAGAAATTAGTAATGGGCTCACTGAATACTTTAGGCACTTTGGTGGTGAAAAAGCCAAAGAAAATAGCGAAGAAGATTATGGAGGGCAGATCACCTTTGGCCAGAGATTCCATAATGTTCACAGGAATGATATTGATCAGCGTCTGACCAAAAGAATCACTTCCCACTTCCAGGCCTTCAACCATTGCACTTAAACCCAGGTCTGCTCCCACTCCGGGCTTAATCAGGTTCACCAGAATCAATCCGGTGATGATGGCAAACAAACTGGTAACAAGATAGTAGGAAATGGTTTTCAGGCTCAACCGGCCTAAGTTTTGAGCATTTCCCAATCCCGTGACTCCTGAAACGATCGAGGCAAAAATCAGGGGCACAATAATCATTCTCAGGGCTCTGAGAAATACATCACCCATCCATGTAATATATTCAACATAGGATGGAAAATTTGCCCCAAAAAGAACTGCTAAAACTAATGCAATAAGAATTTGCCAGTGAAGTTGAATGCGTTTCATAAATTTAGAATTGGTTGATAAGGGTAAAAGCCTGATTATTCAATAGGATACAGGGAATTCCGGGGCAATATTACAAAAACAAATGGCAAAAGTCTAATATTTTTTATGAAGATCCCCGAAATGAAAAAATGACATCTTGCTTGAAGAAGAGGTGTCATTTTGGCGGTAATTTGCACTCATGATTACTTGGTGTGAGTTTTGATCATAAGAAAAATAAAAATCAATTATGAACTTAGACCAATTTACTATTAAATCGCAGGAGGCATTGCAGAAGGCCCAGGAAATTGCCAGAGGCTTTAATCATCAGGCCATTGAAAATGGGCATCTGCTTAAGGGTATCTTATCGGTAGATGAAAATGCTGCCCCTTTTCTGCTGAAAAAAAACAATGTGAACGTGGGTTCTCTGCAACAAGCTTTAGATAGAGTGATAGAAAGCTATCCTAAAGTGGTGGGAGGTGAAATATATCTTTCCTCATCCTGTAATAATACCATTCAAAAAGCTTTGGGAGTAGCCAAAGAACTCAATGATGAATTTATATCGGTAGAGCATCTGCTGCTGGGGCTGCTGCTGGGTAGCGGGAATGTTGCCCAGATGCTAAAAGATAGCGGGTTGACGCAAAAAGGCTTACGGCAAGCCATTAAAGACCTTCGCAAAGGCAGCGGTGTGAACAGTCAGTCAGCCGAAGATACTTACAATCCTTTGAATCAATATGCACGCAATCTTAATGA
Source organism: Sphingobacteriia bacterium (assembly GCA_041642035.1). Taxonomy (GTDB): domain Bacteria; phylum Bacteroidota; class Bacteroidia; order Bacteroidales; family UBA7960; genus SKVR01. Next base: position 218 of record JBEPXC010000229.1, on the reverse strand, counting down.
TCTGGCCCTGGCCGGAAAGCTTGACCCTGTCATCGGTCGCGATGAGGAAATCAGAAGAATTCTTCAGATTTTGTCGCGTCGCACAAAAAACAATCCCATTCTTATTGGCGAACCAGGAGTTGGGAAAACCGCTATAGCTGAAGGACTGGCCCACCGTATTATTAATGGTGATGTGCCTGATAACCTCAAGAGCAAGAAAATCTACTCTTTGGATATGG
>JBEPXC010000228.1:0-6064 GCA_041642035.1 Sphingobacteriia bacterium | reverse complement strand
TCCATCGGTTGGGGCAGATTGCGGTAGTCTGCCGCGAGTTCCATCGACTCTTGCCAACCTACATTGTATCCGGTAAAGAAGGGTTCCCATGAGCCATCAGATTCTCTGTAGTCATATTCGAAGATAATATTGGAGGCATCATCGTCTGTCTTTTCACAACCTAGGGTCACGTATAAAAAGGTTATCATCAATAGGCCAATGGTAAGTCTATGTAAAATGTTCTTTTCAGACATCGCATGGTATTTTAATTCATATCCTTTTTAATACTCTTTTACAAAAGCCATTCCACTAATTTCAAAGGAGTGTTTTATGCAACAGAGAATAAAGTAGCGAGAGTGTTATATTCGTGCACTTTCAATGAGAATAATCCTATCCCCAATATTTTTTGTCATTCTTTGTTCAGCAATATTGTGTATAACGAGCCTCAGGTGTAGAGTTTTTCAACATCATACTGAACGTATTTAAATTGATTTGTCCTCCTCATGAGGTGGCAGTATCTTTGAAGGGATGAAGGCTGATGTAATGAAAGTGGGTTTGTTGATGAAACTTATGTAAATTTGTTTAATCATGCAGGCATTCCGACTGACCCCTCTAATCATAGCTTTTACAAATAAAACCCACTTTCAAATTATTTGTTGAGCTGCGTGAGGATAGGGTGCACATGTGGCTATCATTCTCTAAATTTGTATGCTTGATTCAGCTTAAAACCTATGGCAAAGAGAACCCCTTTAAAAGTACACTATGAAAGTGAATTCCGCATTGTGGGAATCGTGTGCAGTGAGGCGGACTATCGTTTTTGCTGGATGCTGAACCATTACCTGGGTTTTGATTTCAGAAGAACATCAGATTTTATGTTTTACTCTTCCCGGAGTAAAGTTGAAACAAGGTTTTCTGTATTTGAATACCAGGGGCTGGAGAGCCTGCAATATAGCTTCTTCCTGGTGAATAACCGCTCTTATGATGATGCTCCTTTGTTTGCAAATCCTCCCGGACTTGATTTTTTATTGCTGGTAAAGGCTGATGAATATCGGTTTGATTTTAAGCATTTGCTTGCCAACCTGCGCAGTATACAACAACTCTCGGGGGCTTACCAACTCGATGAGGCATTGGGGAAGGATAAGGAGGCTTTTCTGTATGACTTCGAAGTATTTCTTTACCAGGAAGTGGAAGGCATAAAAAAGAAGGAGGAAGTAAAGTGGATAAATGGCGATTAATTCCCTGTTATTATGTGGTTGAGGATAAAAGAATGAAATTCTTTTAAAACTCCTGCCCCGGGAAAGGCAGGAGCATAAAAGAACCGGTAATGAGCTAATCCCTAGCGCAGAATATTGCTTTCCTTGCCAAACCAATTGGCGCAAAACACAACGGATATACCCGCAAGTCCTATCAGCGATACCACCGTCAAGAGATAATGCGGTATGTAAATAGTGCCTGCGATGATTTCTTTCGTTGCCAGGGTGATATTTAGAATGGGGATAAGGGACGTTATGACATTGTATTCAATTCCGGGTATCAAGCCCAGAGCTGCGGGAATGATGACTACAAAGGTAAGTGGAGTAACGATGCTTTGTGCCTCCTTGAAGGTCTTTGCGTAGATGGATAAAGGAATCAGCATGCCGGCAAAGAAAATGCTAAGGGGAATCAGCATCAACAAGAGATAGGCAATAAAGCTGAAGGTGAGAATCCCCATCACCACGGTCATAATAGCATCGGGTAATCCGGCTGCGATCTGCAAGCCAACAAACAAGCCTCCCAGGGCAAGTACAGCCGAAATAAGTCCGGTTAATGCAATCACGGTCATTTTACCTATTAAAATCTCTAAACGTGAAACAGGGGCTGTAAGCAGTGTTTCGAGCGTACGGCGTTCTTTCTCGCCGGTGAAAAGGTCGATAGCAGGATACATGGCCCCTGTAAAACAAAAGATGATAAACAAGTAGGGCAGAAAGCCCCCGGCGAATTTACCAATCATCTCCTGTCCGGTGGCCACGTTGACCGATTCGGTATGGAAAGGCTCTATAAAAGATTCCGTAAGCTGGTGTTCCTGCAGGCGTTCGTTTACGATCTGACCCTCGAACTCGTTGAGCAGGTTATCGATGCGATCCTTGCCTGTTATACGGGTGCCGGAGTAGTAAAGGTTAAGGGTAAGTTGGTCGAATGATTCCATAGATTCACTGAAACCCTTTGGAATGTAAAGACCATATAGGATACTATCGGAGCGGACGAGTTCCTGAAGGCTGTTTTCATCCTCCATTCTGATGATTTCAATTTTTTCCTGAGCGGCAAGGAAATTCTCCAGTCGATTGTTGTTATCCTGGTTTACCACGCCGATTTTTACGATGCGTTCCTGTTCTTTTTCCATTACCGACGATTGCAGACGACTGGTGGCAATAAAGATGACAGGGAATACCAGCACCGGCACCAATACCATGGTAATGATGGTGCGCTTGTCTCTGAGGATGTCGAGAATTTCCTTTTTTATGATGGTGATTACATTTTTAAACATGTCGATGATATTAAGTGATAATTTTTTTGTTAGAAGCGCCTGGATTAATAATAATCCTACTGCTGCACAATTATGCTACGGCTTCACTCTGCGTTACGATATGAATAAACTCTTCGGTAAGATTTCCTGTGACCATTTGTTTTCGGAAATTCTCCATGGTATCGTTGAAAAGGATATCGCCGTTGTGGATGATGGCCAGATCGTCGCACAACAAGTCCACTTCACTCATGATGTGAGAGGAGAAGATGACTGTTTTGCCCTGATTCTTGCAGTCGCGGATGAGTTCGATGATGTTTTTGGCGGTAATAACATCCAGGCCGGAGGTAGGCTCATCAAACACCACTACTTCAGGATCGTGAATCATGGTACGGGCTATGCTGACCTTCTGACGCATGCCGGTAGAGAGTTTGCCGATGCGCTTGTTGGCAAACTCATGCATATTGAGCAAGTCGTAGAGATGGTTGCGGCGTTTTTGCATCAATTCATTGTCCATGCCATTGAGCTGGGCAAAATATTTGATCATCTCGTTGGGGGTAAGGCGTTCGTAAAGGCCTGTGGTACCAGTAAGGAATCCCATTTTAGAGCGAGCCTCAGAGGGATTTTGGCTTAAATCTATTTCACACACTTTAACACTACCTGAAGAAGCTTTGAGTATCGTTGCAATAATGCGCAGAGTGGTGGTTTTGCCGGCACCATTAGGTCCTAAAAGACTAAATACTCTGCCGGGTTTGCACTCGAAACTGATGCTGTTGAGTGCCTTGAGGTTTTTCTCTTTCACCCCTGATTCCTGTTGCTGTTTCTTATTCAGGGGAAACTCCTTGGATAATTGGTATACTTCTATCATTGTTAAAAAAATTGCGTTTTATAGTATCGAAAAGTTAGACGACAAAAAGCACAAAATATTACAACAGAAGCATAATAAAACTTGGATGGTCAAAGCAATCAGCCCTGGATACAGTGGATATTTTAATAAAAAGGCTTGGTTTTTTATTTAGAGATATTAAGATATGGCAGCCTGAGGAGGATGCTTACTGTAAAACATGAATGGCATTTTCCAGGCCTGATTTGTCTTGTGAAAGGATGACCAGGCGGTCTCCTTCCCTGAGTGTTGTTGATCCATTGGGAGTTAGGTATTTATGGTCGCGCTTTATAAGAGCAATGATGGCTGTTTTAGGAAAATTAAGTTCAAAGATCTTCTTGCCGATTACCGTTGCTTCATGGGGCAGCTCTATCTCAAAGAATTCGCTTTTTTCGTCATCGTTGAGGAAAATTTCCAGAGGTGTTTTTGGTTTTGCTTTTAGGGGTAGCGATACATGAAGCCAATGGGCAATGGGCGACAAACTTGTTCCTTGTATAATAAGTGAGGTGAGAGAGATGAAAAAGACGATATTGAAGATAAGCTGTGATTTGTCGATTCCTGCAATGAGAGGATAGGTGGCAAAAACTATGGGTACAGCTCCCCGAAGACCTACCCATGAAATAAAAAAGCGGTTTTTAGTCTTCATCCTGAAAAACATCAGGCTAACGAAGATGCTAAGAGGTCTTGCCACGATAATAAGAAACAATGAAATGATCATGCCGATGCCTGCAATGGGTATAAGGTGACTCGGAAATACCAGTAAACCCAGGGTGAGAAACAAAATGATTTGCATAATCCAGGCAAAACCATCAAAAGCTTTTAGAATAGTCTTTTTATGGATGAGCTCATGGTTGCCCAGGTAAACTGCCGTTATATATACCGCCAGGAATCCATTGCCCTGAATGAAATCGGTAAAGGAGAAGCTGAAAAACATAAGGGCGATTACCAGCACGGGGTAAAGACCTTCAAACTCCAATGATATTTTGTTGATGATGGTTTTACCGATCTTGCCAAACACAAACCCCATCAGTCCCCCAATAATGAGTTGTTTGAAAAACATGGGGATGATGCTTACAAAGCCCGCATCCTGATTAACCACAAGGCCAGTGAATGCAATGGTGAGAAAATAAGCCATGGGGTCGTTGCTTCCGCTCTCCAGCTCAAGGGTGGGTCGCAGTTTATCTTTCAATCCCAGGTTTTTGGAACGTAAAATGGAGAATACCGCAGCAGCATCGGTAGAGGATACAATGGACCCTAACAGGAGCGCTTCGTAAATGGTGAAATCGGTAATGAAATAAACAAAGAGCCCCACAGTGACGGCCGTAATTAATACCCCTAAAGTGGAAAGTGAAAGCCCCTTCCAAAGCACAGGCTTTATGGTTGGCCAATGGGTATCCAATCCACCCGAAAAGAGAATGAAGTTTAAAGCAACTATTCCAGTAAATTGTGCCAGGGCTGGATCGTTGAAATGGATGCGGCCAATCCCCTCAGTACCTGCCAGCATACCGATGATCAGGAAGAAGATCAGGGTGGGGACACCAAATTTGTATGATGTTTTACCTGCAATGATAGAAATAAACAAAAGAATAGAACCTATTAAAAGAAAATTCTCTGTTGTTAAATCCATCAGTTTTTTTGTTTAGGTTGTTGACCGGGACGTTGTTATTATATATTTGATTTTGGAAATGCAAATATCTTGTTACATTAGAGCTGTGTTGGGAACCAAAGGTTGGATAGATTATATCAGTCCCAGTTCAAGCATTGCTGCTTCACTCATCATATCTTTACTCCATTCGGGTTCAAATACCAGTTGTAATTCAACCTTCTCAATACCTTCGACATGTTCTACGGCCTCCTTTACTTCATTGGGCAGTACATCGGCAACGGGACAGTTGGGGTTAGTAAGGGTCATTTTTATAAAAACCGAAGTGTCGTTGTCTTCCAGTCTGATTTCGTATATCAGTCCCAGGTCGTATATGTTGACAGGAATCTCGGGATCGTAAACCATTTTAAGGGCATCAATGATGCGCACTTCAAGATCCATATAATCGTTTGTTGTATCCATGAAAAATGATTATTAATATGTTGTTAACCGGATGCACCTCAACCTTCCCTCAAGATCATAAAATACCTTCAGAACAGTGCATTTCAGATTGGCTATTAGTTCTGGTGTTGTGTTTTTAATGCCAGGGCATAAAGTTTCATTTGCTTGATCATATTAACCAGGCCATTGCTTCGTGTTTGCGAAAGATGCTCTTTGAGCCCGATGCGGTCGATAAACTCAAGGTCGGTATCAATGATGTCCTGAGGGGGCTGTCCCGACATTACTCTTATTAGGAGACCAACAATACCTTTGGTGATAAGGGCATCGCTGTCGGCTTTGAAATATACCTTGCCGTTTTTAAACTCGGGATATACCCACACCTGAGACTGACAACCCTTGATGAGAAATTCCTGCTTTTTATACTTCTCATCGAGTGTATCGACGGACTTTCCAACTTCAATAATGTAATTGTATTTGTCCATCCAGTCGTCGAAAAGGGTGAATTCTGAAACGATTTCTTCTTCTATTTCTTTAATGTTCATACGATTGTAATGTTTATACTTGGATGCAAAAAAAATCTGTGCGTGCTATTTCCCGGGATGAAGTTGTTCTTGCACACACGGCTGCTTTCTATTAAATGTAATAATAGGGATTTTGT
>JBEPXC010000227.1:0-6073 GCA_041642035.1 Sphingobacteriia bacterium | reverse complement strand
GTAGAAATATACCTTGAAGTACCCGGTACTCCGCTTGTTTTGTGCTCTGTGCATTCCAGGATAACCTGTTGTCTTGCTTCTTTGCTTTTCTTTGCCATTGTATTATGAAGTAATTTTAATGGTTTATTTTCAGGAGCGCAAAGTTAATGATTTAATCTTACTCTACAAAGATAAACACAAAATTATTCCATTAAAACTCCCAAAGAAGGTTATCGGGTGATATTCAAACATTAAACAGACTTAAAAATTTGATGTTCTGTTTTATTTATTTTAATTTCGTACTTAAATTTATTGACAGACAGCAAGTTTTTTACTAATAGGTCTGTTTTTTTCAATCATTCTAACTAAATTTTATGAGTACACCAAAAGTGATTACCTTAACCTATGAACTACGTTCGGCAGGTGCAGATGGAGAAGTTATTGAGATAGCCGGTAAAGATAAACCGGCTGAATTTCTTTTTGGCGTAGGAAGTCTTATACCCGAATTTGAAGATCAGATTATTAACCTGGAATCAGGTGAGAACTTTGATTTTCTTATCAATGTAGATAATGCCTATGGTCCCGTTGATGATGCCGCTGTGGTAGAGCTACCCCGCAATATATTTGTCATTGATGGTAAAGAAGCTGAAGACATGCTTGTGGTAGGCAATACAGTTCCTATGCGCGATCATAATGGCCAACCCCTGCAGGGTAAAATTCTTGAAATCAAAGAAGATACTGTAAAGATGGACTTTAATCATCCTCTGGCAGGTCATGACCTGCATTTCAAAGGCGAAATCCTTTCTACCAGGGAAGCAAAACCAGAAGAAGTCGATCACAAACATGTGCATACCGGAGAGGGTGGACATTAATTTTGCCGCTATAAGATGCTTTCTTTAACTTTATTTCGGTGTTTCCTACGATAAAGTATGGTTTTTTAATTAAATTATTATCTTTGTGTTGATTTTCTATTTACAATTTTTATTTTTTAAAAAACATGAGTACAGGACAAGTAAAATTTTTTAATCAAACCAAAGGTTTTGGTTTCATTAAAGATAACGAAACAGACAAAGAATACTTTGTACATGCCACCGGGCTGATCGATGAGATCCGCGAAAATGATGAAGTTAATTTTGATCTACAAGAAGGCAAAAAAGGATTAAATGCTGTGAATGTACGATTAGCTTAAAACTACACTTCATAGCTTATTTATGAATTTAAAAGCCTTACATTTGTAAGGCTTTTTTTATACCCCCAACCCACTAAAACCATTACCAACATATTAATACAAAACGCAAAATGGCATTCAGCAAATTTTCCAATATTAAAAATCATAACGTTTTTATCACAACTTTCTTACCGGAAAATGCTCCTCCCAGGGCCATTGTACAGATCAATCATGGCCTGGCTGAACATAGCCAACGCTATTTTCATTTTGCTCAATACCTTTGCGACAATGGTTTTGGTGTTTATCTTCATGACCATCCCGGTCATGGAAAGACAGCCAACGATGAACAAACCAAAGGTCATTTAAACTGGGAAAAAGGATGGGACCATATCCTTGATGTTATACATAACATCAACAAAAACATCCGAAAGACCCACCCTAACGTTCCGGTATTTCTGTTTGGTCACAGCATGGGCTCGCTACTGGCAAGATACTACAATGCCTCCTACCCTATGTATTTCAAGGGAATGATCATTTCCGGAACGACCAACCCAGCACCATCGGCGGTTAAGATCCCTTTAGCCATGGTTAAAACCATGCATTACTTCAAAAAAGACACCCATAAAAGCAAGTGGCTTAATGAGTATTTTTACAAACAGTTTAACAGGGGATTGAAAAACTCCAAAACATCTTTCGATTGGTTAAGCTCTAATAGCGCAGAAGTTGAGGAATATATAAACGATCCCCTCTGTGGTTTTTATCTTTCACTGGCTTTTCTAAAGAATCTTTTGCGAGGCACCTTACAAATGCTTAAGGAAGAGAAACAGCTCAAGTTCAGAAAAAATTTTGCTACTCTTATTATTTCAGGAAATCAGGATACCGCGGGAAAATTCGGTAAAGATCCCAAAGCCATGAGAGCAAAATACATCCAGCAGGGATATTTTAATACGCATCTTTTCATAATTGATGGTCGCCACGAATTGTTACATGAGCAAGAAGAGATTAAAAATAAAGCCTATGAAATCATTCTCAACTGGATGGATGAAAAATTGAAGGGTAATTTTTAACCAACCATCAGACTTCCAGCATAGAAACCAAGTTGGATGTTTTTTTTTATGTCGTCCTTTACGAGAAGAACTGCATTTCTCCCCGTTTGTTTTCTACCCCAATTGAATACCCGACGAAAATATTTTAAGCAGGCCCCAAAAGTGCTGGTCAACTGGCAGGAAAGACAAAATATAAAAAAGAGGACAGCAATATACAGCGCAGTAAAATTATTTTTCTTCACGGCAAAATGTTCAGGAGGAAACTCTCGAAAAAAGAGATAAGCAAAATAAAAAGAGATAACGAGGGATATGGGGAGTTATGATAACCATCGCGATATAAATAAAAAAAGCTGTCTCAGAAAAGAGACAGCTTTTTTTAATGATATAATTGTCGTTTATTTTTTCATTTTATCTACGATAGCTTTAAAGGCTTCCGGATTGTTCATGGCCAAATCGGCAAGAACCTTACGGTTGATCTGGATATCGTATTTACTGAGTTCACCCATAAATTTAGAATAGCTCAATCCATGTACTCTTGCAGCGGCATTGATACGAAGGATCCAAAGTTTTCTAAAATTTCTTTTCTTGGTTCGTCTGTCGCGATAAGCGTATCCCTGACCTTTTTCCCAGGTATTTTTAGCTGCAGTCCAAACATTTTTTCTACCACCGAAATAACCTCTGGTGAGTTTGAGAATCTTTTTTCTTCTACGTCTTGAAGCGACGTTGTTTACTGATCTAGACATTTGTTTTTCAATTTAGTTTTCATTTAGCGCTCTCCCTTCCGGGGAAAGACTTTTCGGGCTAAATAAAGGTTTTACATTAAAGAATTAACAATTAGATTTTAAGCATTGCTCTTACGTTATTTTCATCAGCTTTATGAATAAGGCTGGTTTTGGTAAGATTTCTTTTCCTTTTCTTGGATTTCTTGGTCAGGATGTGACTTTTGTAGGCATGCTTACGCTTAATTTTACCGGAGGCAGTGAGCGTAAAACGCTTCTTTGCACCGGATTTGGTTTTTACTTTAGGCATTGTACTTAAAAATTAACGGGTTAATAAACAGAAAATAAACGATCTTTACTTTTTCTTTTTGGGCGAGATGAACATTATCATCCTTTTCCCTTCGAGTTTAGGCATCTGTTCTACTTTTCCCAGTTCTTCCAATTCCTGGGCGAACCGTAAAAGTACCACTTCTCCTTGTTCTTTATAAACAATAGAACGACCTTTAAAGAACACATATACCTTCACTTTCGCTCCATCTTCGAGGAAGCTTTGTGCATGTTTTAATTTAAAATTAAAATCATGATCATCGGTATTGGGTCCTAACCTGATTTCTTTTACCACAATCTTGGCGGCATTGGCCTTGACTTCTTTCTGTTTCTTTTTGAGTTCATACAGAAACTTTTTATAGTCAAGGATTTTGCACACGGGTGGATTGGCTGTTGAAGCTATTTCCACCAGGTCAAGGCCTTTTTCTTCAGCAAGAGCCAATGCTTCTTTGATCTGCAAAATGGCTGGCTCCACATCTTCCCCTACTACCCTTACTACCGGGGCTTTAATTTTTTCATTAATATTATGTGGGTCTTCTGGTTTTACAAAACCTCTCTTGGGTCTTGGTCTAAAAGGTGTTGCTATGCTACGGTCCTCCTTACTTTTATGAATACTTAATTAACTATTATACAGTGTACTACTATGTAGTTTAAAATACTGTCAATTGTTTTATTTCATCCTGTACCCTTTTCACAAAATCTTCGGGAGTGAAAGTGCCCAGGTCGCCTGCTCCATGTTTTCTAACAGACAGTGTGCCTTCACTTTCTTCCTTCTCACCAACGATGATCATGAAGGGGATTTTGCGTGTTTCCGCATCCCTGATTTTCTTTCCTGTCTTCTCGCTTCTTTCATCAATAAGAGTGCGAATTTCAGCATTATTGAGCAAATTTAATACTTTTTTTGCATATTCCTCATATTTCTCACTGATTGGCAACACGATAGCCTGCTCCGGGGTAAGCCAGAGCGGGAAATTGCCGGCACAATGTTCAATCAGCACGGCAACAAAACGTTCCATGGAGCCAAAGGGGGCTCTGTGAATCATTACCGGGCGGTGTTTTAGATTGTCGCTTCCGGTATATTCCAGTTCAAAACGGTCGGGCAGGTTATAATCTACTTGTATAGTACCCAGCTGCCAACGTCTGCCTAAAGCATCTTTCACCATAAAATCGAGCTTGGGGCCATAGAAGGCGGCTTCGCCGGTTTCAATCTCTGCTTTGATTCCCTTTTCTTCCACTGCTTCAATGATCGCTCTCTCTGCCTTTTCCCAGTTTTCTTCTGTCCCGATATATTTTTCCATATTAAGGGGATCGCGAAGTGAAATCTGAACACTATAATCTTTAAAATCGAGTGCTTTAAAAATATACAATATAATGTCCATTACCTTAAGGAACTCTTCTTTAACCTGATCGGGTCTACAAAAGATATGGGCATCATCTTGTGTAAAGCCACGAACTCTTGTTAAACCATGTAGTTCTCCACTTTGTTCATATCGATATACGGTTCCAAATTCAGCCAGACGCACAGGTAAATCCTTATAGGAATATTGTTTCACCTTGTATATCTCGCAATGGTGGGGACAATTCATGGGTTTAAGCAAAAATTCTTCACCTTCTGCGGGGGTCTGTATGGGTTGAAAAGAGTCTTTACCGTATTTTTCGTAGTGCCCGCTGGTAACATACAAATTCTTGTTTCCTATATGGGGAGTAATTACCGGCAGATAGCCCGCTTTTCGTTGTACGTCTTTCAGAAATTTCTCCAGATTCTCACGCAATTGAGCCCCTTTAGGTAACCATAAAGGTAAACCCTGACCTACGCTGGCCGAAAAGGCAAACAACTCCATCTCGCGCCCTATCTTGCGGTGGTCACGTTTTTTGGCTTCTTCCAAAAGCTCAAGATACTCAGTAAGTTCTTTTTGTTTGGGAAAAGTAATACCATATACCCGGGTGAGCTGCTTTCTATTCTCATCACCGCGCCAATAGGCACCTGCAATGCTAAGTAACTTTACGGCTTTAATCTGGCTGGTATCTGCAAGATGAGGTCCACGACACAGATCTACGAAATTGCCCGATTCATATAAGCTAATGGTTCCATCTTCAAGATCCTTTAATAAATCGATTTTATATTCGTCGCCTTTCTGAGCAAAAAAATCTATCGCTTCAGATTTGGATATTTCTTTCCTGCTAAAAGTTTGCTTCTGACGGGCCAGCTCAAGCATTTTCTTTTCTATGTTCTCAAAGTCATTGCTCGAGATGGTCTTATCACCCAAGTCGATATCATAATAGAAGCCGTTTTCTATATCAGGTCCGATACCGAATTTGGTGCCGGGATACAGGGCTTCGATGGCTTCTGCCATCAAATGGGCCGATGAATGCCACAGGGTCGCTTTGCCTTCCTTATCATTCCAGGTGTTGAGTTTTATCTTAGCATCTTGGGTTATAGGTCTGTTAAGATCTATCACATCGCCATCTACACTAATGGACAACACATTGCGTGCCAGACCTTCGCTTATGCTTCTTGCAATTTCCAAACCTGTAACACCCTGGGGGTATTCTCTTTGTGAATTATCGGGCAAAGTTATTTTTATCATCACTTTTCTTTAGATTTCAAGGGTGCAAAGGTACAAAAATAATCTTCCCATATCCAAAAATTATAGGATTAAAAAGATGGTGAAACGGGGGGATGGTGAAAAAAAGGTTTCGGCTTCGCTCAACCACCCTTTGCCAGGCCCCTGAGCAGAGTCAAAGGAGACAGGTGGTTTCGGCTCCGCTCAACCACCCCTTTCCTCCGGGACCCTGAGCGGAGTCGAAGGGTTTCGGCTCCGCTCAACCACCCC
>JBEPXC010000226.1:0-6083 GCA_041642035.1 Sphingobacteriia bacterium | reverse complement strand
TAAATCCGAAATACTCCTTTCATTTGCTACCATCGAACATAATACACCTTATCTTAATCACCCGGGAAATAATTCCCTGGCCACCTATGTTGTTCTCAAACCAGGCACGAATGCAACAGAGGTTGAACAACTTGTCACCAATTGGTTTGAAGGTTTCAGGGAAGAAAACCCCGATATGATGAAAATTACCTTCTATTTGCAAAATTACAAGGATATTTACCTCCATTCCGGGCAAATCAGATTTCAAATGCTTACGCATAAGGGTAACATCAACAATATTTTTATTTTCAGTATTGTTGCCCTATTGATTTTAGCCATTGCCTGCATCAATTATATCAATCTTGCCACGGCCAACTCAGCTAAACGTGCAAAGGAAGTAGGGTTGCGAAAATTATTGGGGGCGGGGCGCTCTAAGCTGGCCATACAGTTTATCGGTGAGAGTATGATCATAACCCTCTTCTCCATCGTTGCTGCATTAGGGTTGGTTGAATTAATCCTGCCTCATTACAATGCGCTTCTTGATGCAAATCTGCAAATAGATTTCTCGGGCAATTATTTGTTTAATATAGGGTTGATAATAATCTTTTTAAGCCTGGGGATGATATCAGGATTTTATCCCGCTGTTTATCTCTCACGATTTGAAGTAGCAACCGTATTGCGGGCAGGGGGTAAAAGCGGTAAGTCAGCCTCCTCCGGGCTGAGGAAAACTTTAGTGGTCGTGCAATTTGTCATCTCTACCGCAATGATTCTGGCTACCATTATTGTAATGCACCAGGTCAGACATATGCAGAATAAGGATTTGGGATATGACGAACAGAATGTACTGACCATATACAATAGCCAGGTCAATGACTATGATCAGATAAAAGCTTTTCGTGACCGCCTTATGGATTTTCCTGAGGTTTTGTCTGCCGGTATTGCCAGCGGCCATAACGGTGTGGCCGGTCAGCAAAGCGTGGTTACTACCGCCGATTCTCTTCCCGTAAATCAGATGGTGAGATTTGGCTATGTTGACCCCGATTTTTTCCCCGGCATGGGTATAAAAATTGCTGAAGGACGCAATTTTAGCTTTGATCATGCCACCGATCCCAATCAAACCATAATGATAAACAAAGCCGCTCAACGGGCATTAGGATGGCAAAACCCCATAGGGAAACGTTTTCTCAATACTTCGGATGAGGAATTTGATTATTATACGGTTATCGGGGTCATCGACGACTATCACTTCTATTCTCTGCATTATCCCATTCAGCCGGCTGTTTATATATGGCGGCCAGGGCAGATGAGTGTTATTAATGTCCGATATCAGGCGGATCAGGGTGCTCAGATCTTTGATAAAATAAAAACTGAATATAATGCCTTCTTCCCGGGATATCTGTTCCGTGCTGATTATCTCAGTAACATCCTGGCAAGACAATACCGCAGTGAGCAAAACACCATGAAGATATTTATCTGGTTTGCTGTGTTGTGTATCCTTATTTCCTGCCTGGGATTATTTGGTCTTACCTCCTTTATGGTGGCTCATCGACGTAAAGAAATCAGTATTCGAAAGGTACTGGGGGCAAGTGTGGTAAAAATCAATTCTTTATTACTGCTTGATTTTATGAAATGGGTAATGCTGGCTGCTCTTATTGCGCTGCCGTTTACCTTTATGATTATGAACAACTGGCTCCAGAATTTTGCATACCATATTCAAATTGGTTTATCGCAAATTCTTTTGACCATTATCATAATCGGCATTATTGCTTCAGCTACCATATTGGTGCTGTCAACCCGTGCAGCCCTGAAAAATCCGGCAGATAATATCAAATACGAATAAATATGACCATTTTAGCATCACCGCAAGAACTTTTTTTTACCCGTGATGCCCTGTTAATCAGATAATTCTTTCTTTGCGTTTAAAGAGAAAGGTGTGATTGTTCTGCAGAATACGTACTTCTTTGCAATGACTCAGGTGTACAAATGTATAAGGCTGCGACACTGAAAAAGTAAGATGAGTCTGGCATTCAAAAATGCTCTTACATTCAATTTTCCCTTTTGCCGAAAAGCGGGTAATAAGGAACTGTGCTGCTGATACACTTTCGATAACAAACCATGAACCATCTCCCTCGCCACTCACCCATTGTGCCTGCCGGGGTATGGATTCGGGTTTAAGGGATGGTGCTGTTTTTGTAGTATGTAACCAGGCTGGCTTAGGCATATTGTTGCTTTTTGGGTTCTATGGTTTTATTTTTCGATTCGGGCAGACTTGCAATTTTGCTATACGGCCCCAGATTCTTTACATTATTGAGTGGGGTAGGCGTAACCGGAACAGCAAACGCAATTTTTAATCTCTTCATCGAAAATGGTAAGCCTGCCCGGATCACCGAACTCACAAAACGAGAGCAATTGGTCCCTCCTGAAATAAAAGGCCCATAGATGATGGGACTATCCTCCTGCAGTTGTATAGCTCTGTGGTAAGATTTGGCAAAATTAACCCTGCTGTATGATCCGTATAAAGGACCACTTCCATGACAGGATTCATTGGCAAAGAGTTCTTCCAGTATGTCCTTAAAATTCAGAATCTCATGGCCCGATATAATGGCTTTGGTTTTTATTTCAAGATCATGATCGGTATCAGCGCTTCTTACCCGTCCATGGGCATAGGGAGAATGATACCGTCCAAAATCGAAGTAATGACATTCTCCGGTTGCTTGGTCAACCAACACCGTGGCAGCATGTCCGGCTGTATAAAAGTAGTCGCGGTTGAAGCCTGTTAAGGTCATCAGGTCATCATACCAGCCTCCGGCCTGCTTGCATTTGGTTTGGGGCCATGCCAGCGCGATGACAAATCCTTCCTGGGTTTTAGGGTTGGTTGAGTGGGGTGTTATCATGTATTTCTTTTTAGTATAATCAGTGATATTTGGTTCAAACGTTAAGAGCCTGTTCAGGGTTTATTCATTAATGCGAATTTCTTCTGAGAGTTGATTTTTTTCCAGACGAACTGCCGTTTCAATAAAGTTAGAGAAAAGAAAGTCAACGTCCTGTTTTCGGCTCTCAAAATTTGATGTTATCAACCGTATAAACAGCTTATTGTTTAAACGGGCCACATTTACCATGCTTAGGCCTTTCTTTCGCAAAGTTTCTCTTACTTCGAAATTGAATTGGTCTATGTTTTTTTCGCTCTTTGGAATATATCTGAAGCAAATGGTGAGCGACTGACGGGGTGCTACCAGTTCTAAATCAGGGTGATTGTTTACAAGAGTTTCTGCATGAAGGGCAAGATTCATCAGGTGATCCATTTTTTCTTCGTAACCCTTGCGCCCGTAGTATTTCCAGGCAAACCAGAGCTTAACGGCATCTACCCGCCGGCCACATTGAACGCTCTTTTCTCCAAGGTCCTCAATTTCGCTGTTGTTATGATAGATGTAATCGGTGTTTATATCCGATAGGTTGCTCTGAAGAGTCCCTTTTTGTTTTACCAATAATGCTGAACTGATCAATGGAATCCCCATCAACTTATGGGCATCCCAACAGAAGGAATCGGTAAGCTGTGAGCCATTAAAAAGGTGTCTGTTTTGGTGGCTAAGCAGCAGAGAGCCCCCGAAGGCACCGTCGGCGTGAAACCATAGATTATAGTTTTTGCAAATTTCCGCTATGGGTTCCAGGGGATCAAAAGCGGCCATTACCGTGGTGCCAAGGGTGGCTCCCACAAAAAATGGTATTTCTCCTGCTTCCAGAGCGGTTTGTATGGCGAGGTCAAGCTCTTGGGGTATCATACGTCCGTTGTCATCCACCGGGATCTTTACAACATTATGGGCTCCGATTCCCAAAATGTTGGCGGCATTCTCGAAAGAGTAGTGGGCATGCTCGCTGACAAAGGCCTTAAGCCTACCATTAGAAGCCACCCCTTCAAAGCGTGAGGTAGGAAACATCCGGTTTCTTGCAGAAAACATGGCTATAAGATTTCCGTTGCTGCCCCCCGTTACAAATATACCATCACCCTCCTCATACCCAACGTATGTATTCATGGTGCTAATCATCTCTTTCTCAATCAGTGTGGCCATGGGTGCTGCCTCATAGGTGTACATCGAGGTGTTGGTAAGGATGCTCAGTACATCGCCTGCAAAAGCAGGGAGGTTCAATCCCGAGAAAAGCTGATTAAAGAACCTCTTGTTTCCCGTGTGTACCGAATACCTGGTGTAGTCATGCATCAACTTGTTAAAAGCTTCCGTGGTGATTCCTTCCTCATCAACGGCAAAATCAATAAGTCGCGACAGTTCAGCAGGGCTCTTGTATTCAACAACTCTATGGTTGTCGTCTGCGATATCAAGGGTATATTGATGAACTACCTGGAATAAGTTTTCTAGGGTTTCTTTCGGATTCATGTAGTATTATTTAATGGACAAATGTCAAATACAACATCTGCAACTATGATGCCTGCTCAAAGGAGGTGTCTGTTTTAACTCTTGTTCGACTGGCATGCATAAAGTCGTTCCAAAATTAGTCTTTAGTATTTAGTTGACAAAGTTTTCTTTAAAGGATGAAAATAATCTGTGTGGGTTCATATTTTAATATTGATTTTTTTCTTCGATAATACGGAATTATTAGTCGTTGATAATAGATATACCTGACACCTAAAAGGGAAAATATATTTTTAATATTCGTGTTTTTGGCTGAAATTTTTTCTATGGTTGTTTTTAGGGCTAATACAATACAGCGAATTCTTTAATAGCCAACAATGGGTTTCTGCCTTATTTTTAGTAAATTTGAATCTTCGAATATTGCCCGGTCTGGAAATAGAACCTATGTGAATTTGTTTGAATAAACCCATATATAATTCCTGGTTGATTTAATCAAAAAAATTATAAACCCCAAAAAACTCAAAAAGATGAAAGCAAAAGAGCATATGTTGAAGAAAGTTTATTCGTTAATTACCTTGTTGTTTTTAAGCCTGATGGTAGTGTCCTGTTCCGGAGATCAGAACAAACAAGCCAATAAGCAGCTCGATGAAACGCGTCAGCAAGCCATCTCCAATATCAATAAATTGAAAATAGATGTTGAAGAAAGAATTAAATATGTAGAGGAAGAAATGGAGAATGCTTCCGGCGAAATAAGAGAAGAGCTCGCAGAGGCCCGCGCGGAGCTGGAAGCTCAAAGAGATATTATGGCTGCCCAGGTAGAGAAAGTTAAAGATGCTTCTTTGGAAAGCTGGAATGAGGTTGTAAAGTCAGCATCAGAGACCACCGCTAAAGCCAAGCAAAAAACCAATGAGGTATCGATGGAAGTAAGGCAAATGCTGGATGGTGAAGAATAACATATCCTGAAAATTAACCATTAAAAGCCTGCAATAATCCTGTTGCAGGCTCTTTTTTTTAATCCTGATCTTTCTTTTGTAGTTCTTTGGTTGACAGCATGCCACAGGCTGCGTATATGTCCTGTCCACGCGATTTGCGGATGGTGGTGGTGAGTCCTTTGGCTTCCAGAGCCGCTTTAAATTGCTGAATCACCTTTTCTGACGGGGCATCAAGAGGGGTGTTGGGTATAGGATGAAAATACAAAAGGTTGATGCGGCAACGGATACCGTTTAGTATGCGGGCCAGTTCCTTTACATGTCGCGCAGAATGGTTAATATCTTTAAAAACGATGTATTCAAAAGAGACCCTTCGTTGCTTGCCCAGCGGAAATTCACGTATGGTTTTCAACACCTCGGGCAGTGAATACACATTTTCTATGGGCATTAATTTTTGTCTTTCTTCTTCAAAAGGAGAATGCAGGCTTATGGCAAGATGACAGGTGCTGTTTTCCAGAAATGTTTTCATGGCCGGGATGATACCAATGGTAGAAACGGTAATTCGCTTGGGGCTCATGCCAAACCCCCATTCGGCAGTAAGAATCTCCAGGCTCTGCATTACGGCTTCCAGGTTGTCGAAGGGTTCACCCATACCCATGTATACAATGTTGGTTAGCTCTTCATATTCGGGAAGACTCTTTATCTGATTTACAATTTCCCCGGCACTGAGCTGACCCTGGAACCCTTGCTTGCCGGTCATGCAGAATAAACAACCCATTTTACATCCTACCTGCGATGAAACGCATAAGGT
>JBEPXC010000225.1:0-6182 GCA_041642035.1 Sphingobacteriia bacterium | reverse complement strand
ACAGGATTGGGCAGGTTGGAGGTTTCTCCATTACCAAGATCCCAGGAGAAGGTTACATCATCTTCCAATCCCGGATACTCAAAGTATTCGGCTCTGAAAGTAACGGTATCGTCGTACACAATACCTAAAGGCTCAAACTCGATGCGCGGTGCAGGTTTCTTGACGGTGAAGGTTTTTTTGTGTTCGGTTTCTTCACCTTCTGTTTCCACTATAAGGGTGGCTTCATATTCACCCGGTAGGGCATAAAACACCAACTCAGGTTGAATAGCGGTGGTTACCGTATCCTGTGTGACAACACTGTTGCGAATGATGTATCCTTCAGGGAATTCCCAATAAAAGGATTCTCCGTTTTTAGAGTTGTTGATAAACTGAACCTCGGCAGGAGCATTCAGATCATCGGCATCTACCACTGTAAAACCAACGGTGGTTTCACCCCAAACCTTCGCTTCTTCCTCCTCGCAGGAAGCAAAGCCAAGGGCCAGAGCTGCCATCAGGATGAAAACACGATTAAAAATCAATTTTTCCATAGCTATATAGTTTTGTTTTTTTAGATCACTTTAAAGACTCGGGTTGACACCGCAGGGGTGGTACTCTCTTCCACCACGGCCTGGGTTTCGATGGTTACCCTGGTATCATCCTCCACGGTGGCCTCTTCCAGAAACTCATTTATTATTTCTCTGGTGATGTTCGATAGGAAATACTCTACTCCGGCATCGGTTAACTCACCTGTAAAATTACCATCGTCATCAAACTTAAAATAAACAGTAGAATAAGCATTCAGATCAGGGAAAAACCCCAGAAGCATGTGTCGGTTGATTTCTACACTAAAGGTTTCCATGAACTGACCAAAAGTAGCGTCATCCATGGCCAACACCAGGTTCCCATTACTTCCACTGATGAGTTTGTAAATTTGGGGTACAATAAAATCATGCTGGATAACATAGGCATTTTCCAGGGTTTGATAATACTGATTCAGCTCTTCACCTTCCTTTGGATAATCGGCTATAGGTGTCAGAGGGGTAAGTATCGAATCTGGTGAAAAAGATGCACTTAAAACATATAGGGTATCCGTGCCAGGGATAGCAAGTCCCATGGTGTATTCTAATTTTTTAAATCCACGATGGAAAAAAGAAATGGTCTCGATATTATCTTCAACTGCCCAGGAAACATTTCTAAGAGTGAGGGTATCACCGGCTGCAGCATCAGGCATTTGTGCCAGGAGGTTAAAGGGAACAATATTTCCCGTGAGTTCACCCTGATCGCCCAGTGGATCGTTTTTTTCACATGCCCATAAAGTGGCCATAAAAACTATAAGTACTATCTTGAATATGGTTTTCATTTTATGACAGGGTTTAATTGTTAAACAATGTTGAGTTGGAAATCCACCAGAAAGGAGTTACCACCCAAAGATCATCACGGGCGCCAAGCCTTTCAATTTCATTGGGGTTATAGATATACTCTGTCTGTGGATCATAAGGCAGGCGTACGATCCATTTTCCTTCATAAAGGGGAAGAGCTGTTTCGGGATATTCAAGCCCGGGATAAGCATTATTGGAATATCCATAACGACGCATATCCACCCAGGTTTCGGGCTGCAGATAAAGTGCAATATACTTCTGCATCATGATATCCGAAATCTCCAGTTGTGATGCACCCGAAGGAATGGCATCCGAGAGCTGATAATCGATAAATTCACTCCCCACATCCAGTCGTTGGAAGTTACGTTGCACACCATTAACAAAGGCATCATAGGCACGCTCTGTGGTATTGGTATAAAATGCAGCTTCTGCTTCAATAAAGTAGAGTTCTTCATCGGTGATAAAGATTACGGGAGAATCATCTTTGGTCCAGTACCCGTCATAAAGGATAGCAAAATCATCCAGGCTTAATGCTCCCCTGCCCTCACCTGAAGGAACAGAAAAATAATTTCCATTGCTCCCGGGCGTGGTGAGTTGATACAGACGAGGATCGGTTTCATCTGCCAGATTCATCGATTCCATAAAGAAATCGGTTTGGATGGATGAGTTGAGGGCATTCTGAACAAAATCCCATTGAGGTCTTGCACGTGAAGGACCCCAGGGATTACGGTACCATTCACTATCGGCATCGGTAATAAAGCCATAACGGGGTTCTTCCCAGTTGGTGCGGGCAAGATCAACCATGGCAAGGACTTCATCATATCCACCTTCAAAGTTGGCCGTATGCAATTTCATTCGTGCCTTAATGGCATAAGCAAAGGAAAGCCATTTCTGCATATCGCCTTCGTAAATAATATCTTCTGCCGATGTCATAGCCCGATCATTGACATCAGAGCTTTTCAGGGCTTCAATGCCTTCATCGAGCCACTCTTCAATTTTGGCATACACTACATCCTGCGAATCATACGTGGGGTTGTAGACTCCGGTGAAGGCTTCCAAAATAGGCATGTCGCCAAACATATCGGTTGCGGTAAGAAAAGAATAGGCCATCATCACCTTGCCAACACCCACATAATTATCAGATCCTTCTTCTTCAGCAAATTCAATCATTTTATTGGCATTTCCGGCCACATCAAAATAGTTTCTGCGCCATACCCCCATGCGCAGTATGTTTCTGTAGTCCCAGCGATCTCTTACCGATGAGCCCCCAAATTCAGTAGTGATATACTGGGTGATATAGGCGGTAATTTCGCCTTGTTCATAGTGGGTATAGGCCATATTACCCAATACAGCGGGGAGCATGTAATCGGGGGTGGTTCTCTCGTCGTTGTCCAACGATTGGTTTACGTCAAGGAAATCTTCACATCCCCAGAACATTACCGTAAACAGAATTAATATGATTGATTTTTTCATTTTTTTCAAGATTATAAACATGAATAATGGTTTGGTCATGGTTATGGTTAAAATCTAAGATTAAGTCCCATGGTAACGGCCCTTTTGTGGGGCACCTGGAAATAATCCACACCCATGGTACCTGCACCGCTGGCTCCACCTCCTGGCCCTGCATTGTTCACTTCAGGATCTCCTCCCGAATAGTTGGTCCATAAATACAGGTTTTGAAAGTTTACATTAACAGATGCATCGGTGATACCAATGGTACCCAGGAATGCTTTGGGTAAATGATACACAAAATTAATATTCCGTAATCTCACCCAGTATACCTCTTCAACAAAATTGGTACCGGCCAGGTTATAGACCGTCTGGAAGAATTCGCGATTAAGAATAATGGGTGTTTCATTTTCTTGATAAACACCCTCTTCCACCTCTACAACCCCATCAAAAACAAATTCTCTCAGGCGATATTCTTCGAGCATGGAATGCGTTCCGCTGGAAAGCAAAAACTGACTGGTGGCATTCATGATCTGGGCACCATACGTACCATCTACAAGGAATGACATTTCAAAATTCTTGTAACGGAAATTATTATTGAAACCATAATACAACTTAGGTTCGCGGTTTCCGATGTATCTCTTTTCTGAATCAATAAGCGGAAATCCTTCTTCATCCACAATGACCCTGCCATCGTCGGTTCTTTCGTAGTCGGTACCCACAATTCCAAATAAAGGCTCACCTAACCATGAACTGGCAATGGCCTGTGAGGATACCTGGCCGTAAGTAACAGGAAATTCAACCAGATCACCAAAGAGTTTAGTCAATTTGGAGCGGTTTCCAAACAGGTTGAGGGATGTCTGCCAGAGCATGTCATCGTTTCTTATAATGTTGCTTACGATAAGTGCTTCCAGACCTTTATTCTCTACAGAACCCGAATTTACCGTCTGAAGGATGGCGCCTGTAACGGGCGTTACGCGGGGCTGAATAATCTGGTCGTCGGATTCTCTTTGATAATAGGTTACATCAATATTGAATAAACCCTGCCATAATCTGAAGTCGGCTCCGATTTCAAATTCAGTGGTGATTTCTGGTTTTAGCATGGGGTTTCCGGCAAAAGGATCATTTCTCCATCCACCATTGATGCCATAAAACTGCGTTAAGGTTTGAGCGAGCCTGTGTGCAGGCGCATCTTTACCCACCTGAGAATAACTGGCTCTTAATTTGGCAAAGGAAAGCACATCAGCAAGTCCTCCCTCCAGGAATTCTGAGGGAATAAAGGCAAAGCTGTAGGAGGGATAGAAGAATGAACGATTCTCTATGGGTAAGGTGGAAGACCAGTCATTTCTACCTGTCACACCAAGTACCAGCCATCTGTTGTAGTCGATGGTGACATCCCCAAATAAACCGATTATTCTTCTTTGCGATGTTGCCTGATTATTACGTATTTCCTGCAGGTTGTTAATGGAATGCAGGGTAGGATTACGGAATCTTTCGCCTTCGATAAAAGTATTACGGGCAAAGTCGGTTTGGATGTTGTTACCTATCAGTGCAGTTACGGTAAGTTGATCGGTAACACTCCCATCGGCAGAAAGCATAATGGTGGAGGTAATCTTTTCGCTTTCGCGGTTAAATTCACTAATGGCTCCTTCATGAGCGCCACCGGCAGAACCCCATTCACTTACCGCTTTATAATGTTGTTGGAAGTAGTCGCGACCGGCCACGTAGTTTAAGTTTAACCAATCGGTAATGCGATAGTCAAAGTTTAAAGAGGCAAGGGTACGATCTACTTCGTCTTGTCTTACATTATTTTGTGCTACCCATAACGGATTATCGGGCACATCAGCAAGGTTGCCACTAACCGGTATCCACACATTGCGTTCACTGCCGTCGGCATTGTATATCTCACCCATATCGTCCCATTGGGGCCAGCGATAAATATTGGCCATCCAACCTCCCGATGCAGGTACGATACCGTATGCATTGTTGGTTTTAATGACATTGGCCGTTGTAGTGAGAGAAATACGGTCGGTTATATTGGCCGTTCCGGTTAGCAAAGCTGATTTCCTGCCGTAATTGGTGTTTGAGACGATCCCCTCATCACCAAGATTAGATACGGCCAGGTAATAGGTAAGATTGGGAGAGCCACCGCTAACGTTTGCATCGAACTTTGTAGAAACTCCAGTCTGGAAGAAATCATTGAGGTTATCATAAACATTATCACTCCTTCTGAACAAAGGACCCCAGTGAGAGAATGTACGGGGATTGTACAAACCTGCTGCCCCGGTAGTGAATTGGTTCTGAATGTCGTGCAATTTTCCCACCTGAGAAAGTGTTGTAGAAGACAACAAACCTACAGTTACTTCACCCTCGACCCCTCTTTTGGTGGTAATAATGACAGCACCATTGGCTGCATCAATACCATACAGGGCAGCCGCTGCAGCACCTTTAAGAATAGAAATGCTTTCAATGTCGTTGGGGTTAATGTCGGCAGCACGGTTTGTGGTACCTCTTACCGATGAGTTGGAGATAGGCACCCCATCCACGATAAAAAGAGGCTGGTTGTCACCATCTACAGATGTAGCACCCCTTAGAATAATCTCGGATGCAGCACCGGGAGCACCGCTGGTAGAGGTGATCTGCACCCCCGAAACACGTCCCTGCAGGGCATTCACCAGGTTTTCCTGTCGTGAGGAAACGATTTCTTCCGACTCAACACTCTGTACATTATAGGTTAGTGTTCGTTCTTCACGCTTGATACCCAAAGCCGTCACTACCACCTGTTCCAGGGTAGCAATGTCAGGCATCAGAGCCACATTGATGATTTGCTGATCTTCTATAAGTATCTCCTGGGGAATCATACCGATAAAACGAAAAATAAGCACATCACCTTCCGATGCAGTAAGTTCATAATTACCGTCGATATCGGTGGTAGTGCCCTGTATGGTCCCCTTGATCATTACCGTTACTCCAACCAAAGGAGTGCCGTCGGTAAAATCTGTAACGTTACCGTTAATACGTTTTGTCTGAGCCTGGGCGAAAATCCCAAGCACCAACAAAAGGCCGGTTAATAAAAGGTTTTTTCTCATGTTGATTACATTTTGTTTTGCTTATAAAATGGGTTGGGTGTGGTTTAAATATTGGTTCGGCTTATAAATGTAGTGCAAAATTATTTTTTAAAAAAGTTAATCATCCTTCCTTTTATGATGTTTTATAGTTATCGGTGTATCTAAATGGGTTGAAACAGGCACCGAAAGATTGTTATTGATTTTCTGTTTTATAGGCTTCAACAGCTTTTTTTACAGAACCGTATTTTAGCAACAATTCTTTGGATTCTTGTTCGGGAAGTTGAAGCTCTTCCATGATCATACGCGT
>JBEPXC010000224.1:0-6197 GCA_041642035.1 Sphingobacteriia bacterium | reverse complement strand
TTTCTATATTAAATACCGTGGAAGTGCTAAATACCTGTGTGCTGACTTGATTTACATTTACGAACCGTGAAATAAGTTGTAAAACCTTATATCCTGCTTCATGGCGTATTTTGTTTTCTAAATGACTAAGAATACTCTCTCCGTTTATTCTGGGCCTGGTTAATATTTTATCCGTAACAAGTACTTTATTTATCATACTCAAAATTTTATTTTGCAACCTTATTGTACCTGATTCTAAACATCTAATCGTGCTGGTTTGCTGATATATGTGGGCCCCTGGTAGTCTTATGTACTAAAACAACTATTTTAATGGGAAATTACAAAAATAAGTATTTTCTTCCAAGGCATTCCCTCGGTGAATCACGGATTTATAATGTAAAAACACCTATTTTTTAACATATTTCTAACTCAAATTACCCTAACATGGCTTGCGGGAATTTGTATTTCAAAGGATTTATTCAGCTGATCAATGCGCACGATTATGATTTTTTTATTGTTGTAATTAATCATTTCTGCTTTTAATCCTTGTAGAGGTCCTTTTATTATTTCCACATGACTTCCCTGAGGAATATGTGCTTCAAAAGGCTCTGCTAAAACATCAGTGGATAAAACCCATTTAATATTTTCTATTTGTTTTTCAGGTATTTCCACTGCTACACCCTCAAAACAGACAAAACGAACTACACCCGGAACCTGCAACACCTTTATATATTCCTGATTCGTGATATGTACAAAGATATAGGAAGAAAAAAGGGGTACTTCAACCCACTTTTTGCGATCACTCCAT
Organism: Sphingobacteriia bacterium; assembly: GCA_041642035.1. Taxonomy (GTDB): domain Bacteria; phylum Bacteroidota; class Bacteroidia; order Bacteroidales; family UBA7960; genus SKVR01. The sequence continues at coordinate 5,410 of JBEPXC010000224.1, read as the reverse complement.
TGACGTAGTGTTTTTATTAAAGGCAGATAATTATTGATGTTGTGATCATTAAAAACTTTAGCCGTTTTCTTTTCGTATCGAGGACGGGTATATACTGCCAACCATTTCTTATCTTGCATGTTTTTTTTACAAAAAGCACAAATGTACAACTAAAAAATCAGATATAACCCGCGGAAAATCATTCCTACTGGTAAAATAAGTGGTTATGATTTCCCCAGGTAATTTTTTATTTCCACGCAAAGATATTTAATTATTATGTACCTGCTCAAAAACATTTACTTTTGCATAAGACCTAAATTGGCTTTTTTTGGTAGCCGCACCTAAAGTAATCTTTATATATTATGTTTTATTAGGAGATTATTATAAAACGTAAACCTAGGGAAATTTATAACCATTTGTCTTCAGGGTAAAGCATTATTTAAATCTACAAAAAATATAAAATACATTAAACAGCTTAAAAGAAGATGCATGACATGAAACAATTTGGATTAATTGGTGCCGCCGGATATATTGCTCCTCGCCACATGAAAGCTATTAAAGATACCAATAATAATATTATTGCTGCCCTGGATCCCTTTGACAGCGTTGGGATTATTGATAGTTATTTTCCAAGTGCTGCTTTCTTTACCGAACCCGAACGTTTTGACAGGCACATGGATAAACTGAGGAAAAGCGGCGATAACGCCATTGATTATGTGTCTATATGTTCGCCCAATTATCTACATGATTCGCACATTAGATTATCCCTACGCAATCAGGCTGATGCTATTTGCGAAAAACCCCTGGTACTAAACCCTTGGAATGTTGATGCTCTTTCTGAAATTGAAAAAGAAACCGGAAAGAAAATATATAATATACTTCAACTGCGACATCATCCGGCCGTCATCAGCCTTAAGGAGAAAATCAAAAATGGGCCCTCCGACAAAGTATATGATATTGATTTAACCTATATTACTTCCAGAGGTGCCTGGTATTTCTATTCGTGGAAAGGCGATGTACAGAAATCAGGTGGTGTGGGTACCAATATAGGCATCCACTTCTTTGATATGTTGACGTGGATATTTGGTCAGGTGAAGGAAAATATTGTGCATGTTAGTAAACCTGAGAAAGCAGCGGGCTACCTCCAACTGGAAAATGCCAGGGTAAGATGGTTTTTGAGTGTGGATAACAACGATTTGCCACTCGCTATGCGCGAAAAAGGACAAACCACTTATCGATCTTTGGTGTACGATGGTGAAGAATTTGAATTCAGCGGTGGATTTACAGATTTGCATACCCTCAGCTACCAACATATCCTTACCGGTAATGGTTTTGGTTTGGAAACCGTAAGACCCAGTATTACTACAGCCTATGAAATCCGTAATGCTTTACCGGTAGGGCTAAAAGGCGAATACCACCCTATGGCCAATAAAAAGAAATCCTTTTAAACCCTAAAGCGGGCTTAGTGCGGCTTCAATTTCATGACGTTTGTCTTCAAGCCAATGGGGAAGCATCAGGTTTTCTCCCAGGGTGTCCAGACTTTCATCAATTAAAAAGCCAGGCCCGGAGGTTGCGATTTCAAAAAGAACTCCGCCCGGCTCTCTGAAATAAACAGACTTGAAATACTGACGATCCATTACATCTGAAACATTTATACCAGCCTCGGTAAGTTGTGATTGCAGTTGAATCTGACTGGTTTCGTTGCTGGTTTGAAAAGCAAGATGATGTACCGTACCTGTTCCCGCAACCTGATTGGGGACTGCGGGGCGCGAAATAATATCGAGAAAGTGCCCCGGCTTATTCTCACCCGAAAACAAACGGATTCTTTCGCTTGTTTGATTTGCTATATGATGATCCATATATCGGGTGAGGAAACCCAGTGTTGCTTCCGAACTGGCATAGCTTAGGGTTACGGAGTACAATCCTTTTATGCCATGGTTCTTGCTTATGCCTGCTGTAGAAGATCCTAGGCGTTGATCATGCCTGTTGAAAACCAATTCAATATGTATTCCATCGAAATCATCAAATTGAATGTATTGCTCATCAAACCTGTTAAAAGGACCACGATACCCAATGTGGTGTGTCTTTAAACGTTCCATCCAGAAATCCAATGATCCTTCGGCAACACTGTATTGTGCAGAAACAACGGATTGATTTCCCGATTTTCCTTTTGTAATGCCTGTGAAAGGGAAAAAGGTGGTTATGCTTCCGGGATCTCCTGCCCGGTTGCCATAATAAAGATGCCAGGTATCAGTACTGTCATAGTTTATTGTTCTCTTGACAAACTGCATACCCAGAATTTCGGTATAAAAACGAACATTATTTCTGGCACTTCCCGAAATGGAAGTTATGTGGTGCAAGCCATTGATCATTTTTTGATCCATAAAAAAGCCTTTATTGCTAAATCTGTTTAACATATCCTTAAACGCAGACACACTAGTGATGTTCAGGAAGGTATGACTTTATTATTTTCCTTTAAATGATTTCTAATCAGGGGTAAATTGAAACCATAGAGCGCCGATTTTATCCCTGCCAGCAATACCATGGGAAAAAATGCCGGATGATATGCCTGTGGAATCCATGGCCATAAAACCAATAACACCAGCATTAAAAATGCCACCACCCGGAAATAGAAACCTACTGTTGGTTTCATGGGGCCATAGCTGGCGAACCAGATAAAATATAAGTGTGTAGGAAGCGCCCAAAGGATATTAAGATTGACCTTGGTGGTTATATGATCGGTAAAAAACCACAGGAAGAAAACAGTTATTCCCGTGATGCCAAGCAGCGAAAAGAATACACGGTCGAACACCCATGACCATTTGGAGCGATAGATACTCAGAAGGCCCATCAGAAAAATAAACCAAAAAACATGAATCGGAAGCACCATTGAGGCAGGAGAGGTTTCAACGGTCTTATTCAGGATGACCCGGTGCTCAGATACCAATGGTGTGCCATCGGCATGTTGGGCTAAAGAAAATGCGATCAGCATTTCGTCGGGCAGATACATGTAATCCCAGGCATCGGCTACTTTATCAGCAGGTAACCCCAGTGCAAGGTCTATACCAAAGGCACTCCAGGGCATGTTCTTTAAAAAAGGTTGAAGCATGTCGCGCAGGGTCCTGTTGGGCTTCAGGTGGGGCTGGTAATCGAATTCATAGTCCAGTACCGAACGGATCGAAGCGATTGAAGCATCATTGATGTCATGTTGTTGGGGCCACTGAGGTACAAGGATTACATCTACCAGATCGCGAATACGGGTAGCGCAGTTGTCATAGAAAAAATCGTAATGGTAATAGGCGTTTTCAGGAAGCTGATTGCTGGAAAGAAAATTAAACATCAGCTGTTTTTGCTGCTGAGACAAATTCAGTACCTGCTCGTAAATGGCTCTGCCGTCCATTTGATATTCCGGCGTGAAATATTGCATAGGGGCAACGGAAAGTTTATAAAGAAGCTTGCCTCGTATAAATTGAAGGTAGAAATTGGGCGTATCAAAATCAAATGTACCATAATTATAAACCAGGTCAATGTTGTGTTCAGGATCTACCACCCGCAGGGCACTATGCCCGAATACAGAATATAGTTCATCGCCCGGACTTGCCGTCAGCAGACTAATTTGCGCCTTGTCGGAAAGGCTTTGGCCCAGTGCAATGCCATGGGAAAAAAGAACTACCATTGCTAAAGCAATCATCTTGAAGCAGGCAAAAAAAGATTTCTTCATACAGCTTTTCTTCAGGAGGAATAAAAGAATTTCGAAAATAGAATTTGCAAATTTAATCAATTGAAAGTGTTGTTATTAGTACTGAAACCAATAAAGTGTTAAAAGATATTTGCGGGGAAGATTAAATTTTTGCAAAATGTTGAAAAACAAAAGAAATTAATTTCTAACTTTGCAGCCTGAAAAAATGAACCGTTTTGTCAACATGTTTATAAAGAATTTATCAACAATCCGTTGTTAATAAATTTGTTCGAGTAAAAAATAAGTTTTAGCTTTGCACCCCCCTTTAAGCCCGGGGATTTTGTGTTATAAAAAAATCAAATACAGCAAATTAAGCAAATAATGGATACATTAAGCTATAAAACAGTTTCTGCCAATAAAGACACCGTAACCAAAGAATGGTTGTTGATTGATGCAGAAAATGAGATTTTGGGGCGTCTTGCCAGTAAGGTTGCCCAGGTTGTGCGCGGAAAGCATAAAGTAAATTATACCCCCCATGTTGACTGCGGTGATAATGTGATTATCATCAATGCCGAGAAAATAGAATTGACTGGCAAGAAATGGGATCAGAAGCACTATATCCGTCATACAGGTTATCCTGGTGGACAACGATTTGTTTCTGTTAAACAAATGCTCGAAAAAAGACCCACCGAAATTATACGAAAAGCCGTAAAAGGAATGTTGCCTAAAACCAAATTAGGTAATGCTCTCATGGGTAATGTATTTATTTATGCTGGTAGTGAGCATCCACACCAGGCTCAGCAACCTCAAAAAATCAACCTTAATACAATCAAGTAAGCATGGAAGTTATCAACACTATAGGAAGAAGAAAAACTGCCGTTGCAAGGTTATACCTTAAACCAGGCAGTGGTCAGGTTACTGTAAACAAAAGAGATGTAAAACAATATTTTACAACGTCTATTTTACAATATATTGTAAACCAACCTTTTCAAATTACAGGTAACGAAGGAAAATACGACCTTAAGGTTAATCTTGATGGAGGTGGTGTTAAAGGACAGGCTGAAGCCCTGCGTCTTGCTATTTCACGGGCATTGGTCGAAATTAATGCCGAATGGCGTTCTTCTCTCAAATCTAAGGGACTGCTGCGTCGCGACCCACGTATGGTGGAACGCAAAAAACCCGGTCAGAAAAAAGCCCGCAAGAAATTCCAATTCAGCAAACGTTAATCTCATTTTTGGAAAATTATTTTTAACATGGCAAGAACCAATTATAACGAACTTTTAGACGCCGGAGTACACTTCGGACACCTAAAACGCAAGTGGAATCCCAATATGGCTCCGTATATCTTCATGGAACGCAATGGTATTCACATTATTGACCTTAATAAAACCATCGCCAAAATTGATGAAGCTGCTGCAGCGATGAAACAAATTGCCAAATCAGGCAAGAAAATTCTTTTTGTGGCTACAAAGAAGCAGGCAAAAGATGTGGTAGCTGAGCAGGTAAAGAAAATCAATATGCCCTATGTTACCGAAAGATGGCCTGGTGGTATGCTTACCAACTTTGCCACCATCAGAAAAGCCGTTAAGAAGATGGCTCTCATCGACAAAATGGCTACCGATGGCACTTTCGAAAACATCTCGAAAAAAGAAAGATTGCAGGTAACACGCGAAAGAGCAAAACTGGAAAAACAGTTTGGTTCTATTGTTGACCTTTCACGTCTGCCCGCCGCTATCTTTATCGTCGATATCA
>JBEPXC010000223.1:0-6221 GCA_041642035.1 Sphingobacteriia bacterium | reverse complement strand
AATTGGTACCTGGAAAATATAGCAGGTGCAGAGGACTGGAATAGAAATAGACTTATCATCCCATAAAAATGAAACATATCAATATAATTACGCTGGGTTGTTCAAAAAACCTGGTAGACTCTGAAAAAATCCTTGGTCAGCTTCAGCATGGAAGTTTCAGGCTGACCCATGATGCAGACGGTACATCAGATATTGTGATCATCAATACCTGTGGTTTTATCCATGATGCAAAAGAAGAATCAATTGATACCATCCTGAGATATGTTGAAGCCAAAAAGCTTGGGCAGGTGCAGGAGATAATTGTTACGGGTTGTTTATCACAACGCTACAAGGATGAACTTAAAAAGGAAATACCTGAAGCTGACGCATGGTTTGGTGTTCAGGAACCTTCAGATTTGTTTGGTTATCTGAATCAGAAATATTCAGCCCAGAGCAATGAGCGACTTCTGAGCACTCCCTCACATTTTGCCTACCTGAAAATTGCTGAGGGTTGCGATCGTACCTGTTCTTTTTGCGCCATACCTCTTATTAGAGGAACCTTTGTATCGCGCAGTATCGAAAGTCTGGTGCAGGAGGCCACACAACTGGCTAAGCAAGGAGTGAAGGAATTGCTGCTCATTGCTCAGGATTTGAGCTATTATGGCTTTGATCTTAAAAAACGATCTATGTTGGCCGATCTTTTGCGGGAGTTAATCCCTATCCCCGGGCTTGAATGGATTCGTTTACATTATGCCTATCCCCAGAATTTTCCTGCTGAAGTCATCGATTTAATGGCTATGGAAAGCAAAATATGCAAATATCTCGACATCCCCCTTCAACACATCAGTGACCCCATATTAAAATCAATGAGGCGGAATACAAGCAGAGAAGAAACGGTAAAACTTATTCATGATTTCCGTACGAAAATTCCTGATGTTGCCTTACGGACTACGCTCCTGGTAGGTTATCCCGGTGAAACTAAAGAGCAATTCAAGGAGCTTTTAGAGTTTGTTCGTCATACACGCTTTGACAGATTGGGTGTTTTTACTTATTCGGCCGAGGAGGGGACACGTGCTTTTGAACTTAAGGATACTGTCAGCGAAAAGGAGAAACAAAAGAGAGCGGAACAGATAATGTCTCTTCAACAGCAAATTTCGCTGGAGCTTAACCGTGAGAAAGTGGGCAAAAGCTATCGTGTTTTGATCGACCGCGAAGAGGAAGAGTATTTTGTTGGGCGCACTCAGTATGATTCGCCTGAAGTAGATAATGAGGTATATATTAAAAAAGATAATCGTCTGAATATTGGGTATATTTACCCTATTCGTATTGATTCTGCCTCCGAGTTTGAGTTGTTTGGAGCCCTTTAATAGTGTTTGCTTTACTTTTTCTTTCATAGCGGATAAAAAAATACCACGCCAGCTAATATTTCTATTCTTTTAATAAGTTGGTACTTACAATTTTGTTATATTTGATGACAAAAGCGTGTAAATGATTGGTCATTTCCAATGATTTTATAATAATTTCTAACTAAAAAAACAGTAAAATGAAGAAACTCATTTTTTTATTAATGCCATTAGTCATGTTATTTAGTGCATGTGAAGAAAAAAAAGCGGAAGATAATCCATTTTTCGTTGAATGGGATACACCCTTTGGTACCCCTCCATTTGACAAAATAAATGAAGATCACTATCTCCCTGCTTATGAAGAAGGAATCCGTCAGCACCAAGCTGAAATTGATGCTATTGTGAACAATAAAGAGGAAGCTACTTTTGAGAATACAGTAGTGGCCTTTGACAATTCAGGAGCCTTATTGCGTAAGGTGGGTCCTGTATTTGGTGGATTACGTGGAGCCGAAACCAATGAGCGTTTGCAGGAAATTGCCAGGGAAACTACTCCTATGCTCTCTTCACACTATAACGCCATTAGTCTTAATGAAGGTTTGTTTGCCCGAATTCAAACAGTTTACAGCAATCGTAAGTCTCTTGACCTTAATCCCGAACAGACTATTCTGCTGGATAAAATATATAGAGATTTTGAAAGAGGAGGTGCTGCTTTACCTGCTGAAAAAAGAGAAGAATTAAAAAAGTTAAGTGAGCGCATGTCTATGGTTTCACTGAAACTTAATGAAAATTTGTTGGCAGAGAATAATGGGTTTAAATTAGTAATAGAAGACGAAGCTGATCTGGCCGGACTGCCCGCTAATGTAATTAGTGCTGCTGTCGATGAAGCTAGCAGAAATGACATGGAAGGTAAGTGGGTTTTTACTACTGCTGGTCCCAGCCGTATCCCCTTTCTTCAGTTTTCTGAACGCCGTGATTTAAGAGAACAAATGTTCATGGCTTATTCCAATCGTGGCAACAATGAAAATGATCATAACAACAATGAACTCTTTAAGGAGTTGATGATGCTTAGACAACAAATGTCTGAACTGCTTGGTTATGAGAATTATGCTGAATATTTCACCTCTATCCAGATGGCTGAAAACCCACAGAATGTATACGATTTTCTTTATCGTGTCTGGGAACCTTCGCTGGAAAGAGCTAAGAGTGAAATAGTAGAGATGCAACAGATTATTGACCGTGAAGGTGGTGATTTCGAACTTGAAGGATGGGACTATTGGTATTATGCTGAGAAAATCAGAAATGAAAAATACAATCTGGATGATGATGAAGTAAAACCTTATTTCTCTATTGATAATGTACGAAATGGCAGCTTTATGCTCGCCACCAAACTCTGGGGACTTACCTTTGAGGCACGTCCTGAAATACCTGTTTATCATCCAGAAGTAGAAGCCTTCGAAGTTTTCGATAAAGATGGTAGTCATTTGGCAATTTTGATGATTGATCCACATCCACGTCCAGGAAAACGCAGTGGTGCTTGGTGTGGTACCTATAGAAGTGGTGCTTATCAGGATGGGGAATGGGTTTCTCCTGTCGTTACCATGGTAATGAATTTTACCCGTCCTTCCGGTGATACTCCCGCTCTTTTAAGTTGGGATGAAACAACCACCTATTTCCATGAGTTCGGTCATGCAGTACATAATTTCTTTGCGAAAGGAAACTACCGCAGAACCAGCAGAAGCGTACCTCGTGATTTCGTGGAACTTCCCTCTCAGATTCTGGAAAACTGGGCCGGTGAACCCGAGTTGCTTAAGACCTATGCATTCCATTATGAAACTGGAGAACCTATTCCAGATGAGTTAATCACTAAATTGCAGAATAGTGGAAATTTCAACCAGGGCTTCAACAATGTTGAATATCTTGCTGCTGCTATTCTTGATATGGACTATCATACTGCTGATATTACCTCAGAAACAGATATCCAGGCATTTGAAAAAGCCAGTATGGAACGTATTGGTTTAATGGATGAAATTATTCCTCGATACAGAACCACCAACTTTGGACATATTTTTGGTGGTGGGTATGCTGCCGGATATTATGTATATCGTTGGGCAGGTGTTCTTGATTCCGATGCCTTTTATGCATTCAAAGAATCTAATGACTTGTTTAATCAGGAAATGGCCGATTCTTTCCGCAACTATATTCTTGCAAACAATGCACTCTACGAAGGTATGGATGCCTATGTGAAATTCCGTGGGCAGGAGCCATCAATTGAACCTTTCCTCGAGAAGAGTGGTTTAAAGTAATCCTTCTTCAGCTATAATATTGCAAAAGCCCCCCGGAATCTTTTCCGGGGGGCTTTTGTCTTATATGAACTCAACAGACAAAGTATCGTAACGATAGTCTACCATAAATCGCACTAAGGAAGTCTGTTTTGATCAATAAACCTGTTGTAGTATATGGCATCATATATGGCCTGGTGAATATTGGTGCGAATATTCAGCTCAGAGATTTTCCGATTGGAAGCGCTGGGATGAACCCGATTGGAAAGAAAAACATAAACCAGATTTTCTTTAGGATCGGCCCATGCATAGGTACCCGTGAAGCCTGAGTGGCCGAAACTCATCATCGATGCGCTCTCGCAGGCAGGCTTACTTTTGTCTGATTTACTAATACTTGGTTTATCAAACCCAAGCCCGCGTCGGTTTTGATTTCCGGCAAATTGAGTAGTAGTAAACTCTTTTATGGTATGCGGTTCAAGGTATCGGTCACCACCATAGCTTCCATCCTGCAAAAGCATTTGCATAAAAACGGCAAGCTCTGTAGCATTGGAGAACAGACCGGCATGGCCAGCCACACCGCCAAGCATAGCAGCACCAGGATCATGAACATAGCCTCTTAATAGCTGCCCTCTGAAAATCGTGTCGTTTTCTGTGGGTACTATACGAGATGGATTATGACGTAGTAAGGGATTAAATCCCATGGTCTGGAATCCCAAAGGCTTAAAAAAAGATCTATTTGTATATTCCTCAAGGGATTCACCCGTAATTTGCAAGATCATTTCTGCAAAAAGCATAAACCCCAGATCAGAATAAATATATCTTCTTCGGTTAAGAAGCTCTGAAATTTTAATTTCATTAAAAATACTGTCTCTGAAACTTTTATGAATATAAAAGTTATCGGCTACTTTTACCGAAAAATCATTTAAGGGCATCAGATTATAAATGCTTTCCTTGGGTTTTCCGTCTAGGATGGTATTGATATAAAAAGGTATCCAGGATCTGAAGCGGGCCTGGTGTGCCAGAATATCACGAATATTTATATTTTCTTTATTGGAGCCTTTGATGGTTGGCAGGTATTTTCCCAGATGTTTGTCAACTTCGATTTCTCCTCTGTCAACCAGGGTCATGAGCGCAGCTGTGGTGGCAACCATTTTTGTTACAGAGGCCAAATCATAGATGTCGGAATTTTTTACAGGAGTCATCTCATCATAGGTATGATGTCCAAATGATTTATTGTAAATAATAACTCCATCTTTTATCACAGCAATCTGGCATCCGGGGAAAGCTTTCTCTCGAATTCCTGATAGCGCCAGGCTGTCTACTCTTCTCAGCAATAAGGTATTTAAGCCCCCGGCTTCCGGATCTCCATATTTGATACGTAAACCGGCTGTAGTATTAATGCCTGAATATATAGAAAAGTTCCCCGGAATGGATACCGGCAGTTTACCTCTTGCAGCCAGAGCACCAAAAATTACTTGTGCAGATGCTTCCTCATATTCCCGGCCATCCTGGTAGGAAACCAGTATGGCGTCATTGTTTAGCAGCTTCTCTCCAAAGGAGGTGAGACTGTAAGGATTTGCAAAAATATTGAGGATTATATTATTGGTAGCGGATAGCTTATTGACCAGTTCAATGCTTTGAGTGTTTATGCCATAATTTCTCCCTGGAAACATAGTGTTGTTTTGTATGGATACCAGTACCAGATTATATGCTGAAAGCTCTTCTATCATTTGCTGTGCCTGCTGAGGTGTATGATTTTTGGGTAGGCCATACATTTTTACCGGTGCATAATTGGCGAGCATTGCCTGGTAAGGATTATCCTGTGATGCCCCAATACTTAGTGCAGCGATTCGCAGGGTATCTAGTCTTCTGAGAGGAAGGATGTCATTTTTATTTTTGACAAGCGTTATAGATGCCTCAGCCAGTCTTGTGTTGAGATGGTTTACCCGGGGTGCATTCAGATCATTTATCAGATTGTTTTGAGAGAGTGTTCTTAATCTGTCCAACCCAGCCTGTTCTTTGAAATAGAGAATCTTTTTACACTTCAGGTTTAGGTAGTCTTCATTAACTACGTCGTTTTCAATGGCTTTTTTTATAGCATTAATGGCCTGGGGGACATTTTCGGGCATTAACAGAATATCATTTCCAGCTAACAAAGCAAGGACTTCCAGATCACCAGGCTTGTAGGAGTCTGCAACACCTTTCATGTTCAAAGCATCGGTAACTACAAGCCCTTCGAACCCCATTTGGTTTTGTAATAATTCTGTCACTATTTCTTTTGAAAGACTTGAGGGTAGATCTTTGATGGGCTCGAGAGCAGGCACATTGAGATGTGCTGCCATAACCCCCTTCAAGCCTTTGTCTATAAGGTGTCTAAAGGGGAAAAGATGTATAGAATCAAGTAGGGGATAGGGATGATTAATCATGGGAAGCGCGTGATGGGAATCAACATCGGTGTCACCATGACCAGGGAAATGTTTTGCCACTGCAATGATGCCTGCGTCTTGCATACCCAGCATCATTGCCATGCCTTTTCGGGAAACATTATACCTACACTCGCCAAAGGATCTTGAATTAATTACGGGGTTCGCCGGATTTGAATTTACATCCACCACCGGAG
>JBEPXC010000222.1:0-6261 GCA_041642035.1 Sphingobacteriia bacterium | reverse complement strand
TTATATAAATCTCCATGAGCTATGGTATCGGGAGCTAATTCAAGGCTCCAGTTTCCATTATCCATTGAAGTAAAAGCAAATTCTTCTTTAAGCTGCCAATGGGTAAAATCGCCCATCAGGTATATTTTGGTAGCATGGGGAGCCCACTCTCTTATTATCCAGGAGTCCTCTTGCTTATGCAAACCATAAAAGAGATAACCTACTGCAAAATCAGACAGGGTTTTCGAATCACCCAATAATTGTTTCTCTCTGTCCTCAGCACGCTTTATTCGACCCATTATCGCCTCAGCAAAAGGTTGAAGGTTTATATCATTCTCTAAATATTCCGGATAAGCCATAAAATAAGTTAGTTTGATTAATTTTTCAGATCAAAAGTATACATTATTAAATATTTATCCTCCCCAAAAATCTTTAATTGAGAATAATATATATAATAATAATCTTCGATGGTTTGTATAGTACTTTTAGTTATCAGGTAAAACAAAAGTATATTTCTGTTGTTGAAAATGGAAATGATTTTATACTTTTGCCTGACAAACAAAAACAGCTATTTTTAATCTAATACATAATCAAGATGAACCTTAAAGAAATTTTAAGCCCCAAAGTGCTTGTTGTTGCTGGTATCATTATAATGGCAGCAATAATGCGACTTATCCCTCACTATCCCAATTTTACGCCAATCGCGGCCATAGCATTATTTGGAGGAGCACATCTAGGTAAAAAATGGTTAAGCTTTTTTATTCCTTTGTTTGCTCTTTTCATCAGTGACCTGATCATTGGTTTTCATGGTTTTATGATTCCGGTATATGTAAGTTTTGCATTGGTAGTTATAATAGGTGGTCTTTTAGGCAATAAGATAAAGGTTCATTCCATTATTGGTGCATCAGTTGCCTCGTCCTTAATATTTTTTCTGATTACAAATTTTGCTGTTTGGGCCGGTTCGCCTTATTACCCTCAAACTTTTGCGGGTTTAGTGCAATCCTATACCATGGCTATCCCCTTCTTTCATTCTTCAGTATTAGGTGACTTGTTTTATAGTGGGGTATTTTTCGGTGGGTATTATATGTTAACAATTAGATACCCACGGCTTATTGATATCAAAGCATAGTGATAAAATATTTCTTTTGAAGCCCCCTTTTTATGGGGGCTTTTTTTTTATCGTCATAAGGCAAAAATATCAATACTCAGGCAGTACAAGCTAAAGAGATCCCATTTATAAAGATCATCCTTATGCCTACAAGAGCGATATCTGCTGTATGCAAGAAAAAACTTAATAAAAAATGTAAATTTGTATCTTAAAAAAGATAATTAATTGATGAAAAATCCAAAATCGTGCAAAGGCAACCTGGTTCTTATCGGTGGAGCTGAAGACAGAAATAAGGAAAAGGCGGTTTTGGAAAACCTTGTCGGGCTCAATAAGGCTCAAAAGGTAGTTATAATTCCAACAGCTACCTTATATCCAGGTGAATGCGGAGAGGATTATTATTATGCATTTCGTGATTTGGGGTTAAAACAAATTGAGGTTTTAGACATCAGGGAAAGGAAAGATGCAGCAGAAAATAAGAATTTAAAAATAATTCAGGATGCAACGCTGGTATTTTTCACAGGAGGAGATCAGGTGCGGCTGACCGAAATCCTACTCGACACCCCGCTTATAAACCTTATCAAACAACGCTTTATCACACAAAATCTAACTATAGCAGGCACATCGGCAGGTGCCGCAGCAGCAGCAAACCCCATGACCTATGATGGAGATAACAGTGGATTGATAAAAGGATCCGTTAAACATAGCAGGGGATTTGGTTTTATTGAGAACATCACCATCGACACTCATTTTGTTGCCCGGGGAAGGTTGGGGCGGATGACTCAATTTTTATGCAACGGATATACCCATAAAGGTATAGGAATAGATGAAAATACTTCGGTTACTGTGCAGGCTGATGATACTTTTTATGTGTCCGGCTCGGGCATCGTAACAGTGGTTTCTACAGAAAATGTTCATTTTTCAAATTTCAATCAAATAAGAGAAAACGAAAAAATATCCTTAGATGGCATTCAGCTGGGCTTTTTGCAGCATGGGACCACTTTTGACATAAAAACATGGAGAACCCTCCATTAGGCTCAATACATTTTACCTCCTTATCTAAAAGGAAAAAAGCACTGTGTAATTTGATGATTAGATTATAAATATAGGGTTTCGATTACATATAAACGATTTACGCAAATAAAAATATTTTTCTGCAGCATTCTATTAAAATCAAAGCTATGGACACTAATGATTTTGTTGTAAGAAAGTTTTATGTTTACAATGGCCCCAGTCATTATTTACCTGCAAAAGCTTTGGTCTTCAATCTAAAAATCGCTCCTTATGGTCCGGAAGTAGATTTTTATTCCTCTTATATTTATAAGGTCTTTCCAAAATTAAGATCCTGCGAAATCAATACCGTGGTTGAACTTTTTGCCCACACTCTGCTTGAGACTCTTCGAATGGATATCGATTTGTATATCAACAAATTTGCAATTTCCAGAGATGATGATGAATATGTTGTTGCGATAGAGTATCTGGATGAATATATTGCTGAAGACGCGGCAAATTTAGTAAGCCAGTGGTTTAAATCTATAAACAGAGGAAATGAAACACAGTTTAACTTTGCAAAAAAATATGCTTCATTAAAGGCCGTATTTGACAGGTCGCTAATGGGTGGGCCAACATTATATTCGCTTATCGAAACGGCCATGAAAAATGAAGTTCCAGTATTTTTTCTTGAAGAAGAAAACCAGTTTCAGTGGGGATATGGCAGCAAACAGTTGCGGGGCAGATCAACTATTGTGCATACTGATGGCATAAAAGATACTGAGTTTACCATGTTCAAGGATATGGTAAGCGATTTCCTTTTCATGTGTGGCTTTCCCACTCCTAAAGGGAGAAATTGTTACACCGAGAAGGAAGCCCTTCTGGAGGCACAAAAGCTGGGATTTCCTCTTGTGATAAAACCTGTTTCAGGGCATAAGGGTATTGGCGTAACCACAGGCATTCAGAATGAAACAGAAGTGTTACTAGCCTTTAGAAAGATCGTCGCATGGATAAAAAAAGATGCTGTTTTTTTTGATGGTGTAGTTGTTCAGCAGCATATTTCAGGCCACGATCACCGGCTTCTTACTATTGAGGGTAAATTTGTGGCCGCACTGAAAAGAATTCCTGCATATATCGATGGAAATGGAAAAGATGCCATCGGGAAACTTATTGAGACAGAAAACCTAAAAGATAGTAGGCTCGACAATGCCCGCTCCCCTCTATCCAAAATACATATCGATGATGATCTCACCGATTTTTTATCCAGGCAAAGTCTGAATCTGGAATCCGTGCCTTTAGTGGGACAAAGAATATTTCTGCGGAGCGTAGCCAATATTTCAGCCGGGGGAGTATCAATAAATGTTACTAACGACATTCACCCAAAAAACATTCAACTTGCCGAATCCATTGCGTCCTTTTTTCATATTAAATGTCTTGGAATTGATGTGTTGGCCAATGATATTTCGCTGCCCTGGGATCAGGGAGATTTTGGAATCATCGAAATCAATTCCGGACCGGGGGTCTTCATGCACCTTACTCCTGCCTTCGGTGAGGGAATCAATGTCCCTCAACTCATCCTTAACTCACATTTCAAAACGCCCCAAAGTGCACGCATCCCAATTATAGCCGGAAACAAAATCGACCTGGAATTTATGCACAGTCTGGTAGGCTTGATCAAACAAATCGATGAGCATATTATCGTGGGCTCTCTGGTTGCTGAAGGAGTGTTCTTCGATAATAGCTTTTTGCATAAAAATAAGCATCATGATCAGAATATAAAAATCATACTGAGATATCCCAAAACAGCATTTGCCATAATTAATCATACCAAAGAGGATATTTATGACTATGGTTTCTATCACCAGGGGGTAGATATTATCATTATGGATCATCCCAACCCGGCAGAAAGAACCTTATGCAACCAACTTTTGCCCCAGGGTTATATCTTTGAAGTTTCAGATAAAGATATAACCCTCAGCTTGAACAGTAGGATAATTAAAACCGTTAGCTATACAGAATCTGAGAAACAAATCGTACTGCTTATGCTTATAAATCCTTTGCTGACAGAGATTTACTTCAGATATAATGTATGAAATCTTTGTAAGAAAAGTAATAAAAGTTTTTTACGCATTTTAAAATTATAAAACATAAATCGGGTATGCTACTACTTAAGAATTGCGATGTCTATGCTCCTGAAAGAACGGGGAAAAAGGATATTCTAATAGGAGGAAATAAAATTCTAGCCCTGGCAGACTTTATCTCTGCTCCTGATGGAGTCCAGGTAAAGGTGCTGGATTTACAGGGAATGAGAGTGATACCAGGATTAATAGATTCGCACGTACACATAGCCGGTGCTGGTGGTGAAGGGGGCCCTGCAAGCCGTACACCCGAATTACAGCTGAGCCATATGCTGGAAGCAGGGGTAACAACAGTAATAGGTTGTCTTGGTACTGATGGCATGACGCGTAACCTCGAATCTGTTTTGATGAAAGCCAAAGGATTAAGGCAAGAAGGGGTTAGTGCATGGATGTACACAGGATCCTACCAGGTGCCACCACCAACCATACTGGGAGATGTAGGCAAGGATATTGCCCTTATCGATGAAGTTATTGGTTTGGGTGAAATTGCCATCTCCGACCATCGTAGTTCTAATCCCTCTGCGGGAGAATTGAAACAGTTGGCAGCACATGCCCGTGTGGGAGGAATGCTTGGTGGCAAATGCGGCATTGTAAACGTACATATGGGAGATGCAAAATCACCCTTTAGACCCATATATGAAGCCGTGGCAGAGAGCGAGCTTAAATTTACACAATTCATTCCTACACATATAAACCGCAATGCCTACATCTTTGAAGATGCAAAAGCCTACGGGTTAAATGGTTACCTGGATATTACCGCCAGCTCCTATCCTTTCTTTCCTCAATATGAGATAAAACCTTCCAGGGCTATTGCCGGCTTGCTCCAAGCAGGTGTTCCCCTCGAGCATATTACCATGACCAGCGATGCCTGTGGTTCCTTGCCCGGTTTTGATGAAAAAGGGAACCTGATTAAACTGGAAATGGGGTATCCTAAATCAATTTTCAATGAGATGGTTGATGCCGTGGTTCACGAAAAAATTGATCTTCAGCTTGCCCTAAAAGTTGTTACCAGCAATGTTGCCGATATTCTCTGGCTTAAATCCAAAGGACGTATCGCCCCCGATAAAGATGCTGACCTGGTAATAATTGACGATGATTATAAGATTGTGCATTTGGTGGCTATGGGTAAGCTAATGGTAGAAAATCGCAATATGATAAAAAAAGGCAGCTATGAAAAATGAACCCAACCATATTTTCTGCCATTTAATAGTGCCTAAATCCCAAAAATACTATGAGTAACGCCTTCAAAATACATATTATCGGTTCATCTGCTGCCATTCCAACTTCTACCCGTCTTACCACCACACAACTGGTTAATTACCGCAATAAATATCTACTACTCGATTGTGCCGAAGGAACTCAGGTGGCTTTAAGGAAGCTTAAATTGCCCATGCTGAAAATCGACCACATTTTTATCTCTCACCTGCATGGGGATCACTACCTGGGACTACCCGGTTTAATCTTTACCATGCATTTGCTGGGACGCAAAAAAAAATTGCATGTTTATGCTCCATGGGGAATGAGGGAAATCATAAAACTGCAATACGGTATCTCTAAGCTTACTCCTGGCTTCCGAATTCAATATCATCTTATCACCGATAACAAACAAGAATTGTATGAGGATAGTTTTATAAGCATCCAGTCCATCCAGATGATGCATAGTCTTCCTACTTTTGGCTTTTTGATCAGAGAGAAACCCCAGCCACTTAATATTAAGAAGGATTCCATTGAACAATACCAGATTCCCGTAAAAGATATCCTCCGGGTAAAAGCAGGACATGACCTTCTCTTACCGGATGGTAAAACCATACCCAACTCACAACTTACCCTGCCTCCTTCTCCACCCCGAAGCTATGCTTTTTGCTCCGATACAGGTTATACCGACCAATACATCGACCAAATTAAAAAAGTTGATTTGCTTTACCATGAAGCTACTTTTTTGCACGACAAGGAAGATATTGCCCGAGAAAAAACCCACTGTACCGCATTACAGGCTGCTAATATTGCTCTGAAAGCGTCGGTAGATCAACTTTTGCTGGGACACTTCTC
>JBEPXC010000221.1:0-6285 GCA_041642035.1 Sphingobacteriia bacterium | reverse complement strand
CGATGAAAAAAGTCTTTACCATTTTTTTACTGTTAATCATAGTTTCTGCCGTATCCTTTGCGCAGCCCGATACAAGAGGTTTCAGTTTCCAGGGATACGCCATTGATGCCAATGGCAATGCATTGGGTAGCACCAGTGTAAACGTTCAGTTTTCTTTGTATCCTGCGGGAGGAAGTGTAGAGTATAGTGAGGTACATACCACACAAACCGACGCCTACGGAGTCTTTGCTCTGGGGATAGGTACCCGTGAAGCCAATAACTTTAAAAAGCTGAGATTTGATGCAATAGATTATTTTCTTAAAGTAGAGGTAAAACGAAGTACAGAAGCCGTTTATAGTACCATCAGTGATGCTCAGCTTATGTCGGTTCCTTATGCGCGCACCGCTGCCAACGGGGTACCTGTTGGTACTGTGGTTGCCTTCGCCGGTCCGGTAGCCAATATCCCTGTCGGATGGCTGTTATGCGATGGTAATCTCATTAGCTCTACAACCTACCCTCATCTTTTTGCAGCTATTCAATATAGCTGGGGTGGATCGGGCAGTTCGTTCAATCTTCCTGATATGAGAGGTATGTTTTTAAGAGGAGTATCAGGTGACGCCACAACAGATCCGGATAGGGGCAGTCGAATTGCTTCAAATACAGGTGGTAATACAGGAAACAAGGTAGGTACCAAACAAACCGATGATTTTAGAAGTCATATTCACCCGCTTGTTATTCAAAATGGCGGCTCTCATTCTCATTATATCCGGCCTTATTCAGCAACAGAAGTTGGTGGCAATAGTTCCAGTACTAGTAGTAATGATAGGGTAATGTACAATAGTGATGGTAAATTAATGGGTAATCTTAGATTAACTGAGACAGCCGGTAGCCACACCCACAATTTTACTTTAGATGAAACCGGCGGCAACGAAAGCCGGCCTTCCAACGTCTATGTCTATTACATTATCAAGTATTAGGGCAAGCCTCAGCCGTGGGTGAAGGCTCTTAAGGGAGATTCGTTACACGGATAAATTTTTCAATCATTCCGACAATTAAATAGTTGATTATGAAAAAAATATTGACCCTGATGCTGGCAATAATCCTTGGCTATGGATTGTTCGCCCAAACCCCACCCTATAATATCGGATTTGTTGGCACCACATCAAAAGATGCCAACAGTATGAAGGTTACGGTTGCTGGTGGCCCGGTGGTGGGTACAACCTGGCAAAGCCTTCCTGATGGGAGGGTAATGGCTGGTTTTGCACCCCATATGATTTACAAAAAAAGAACCTTCGAAAAGCCTCTTTTTGTTTCCAAAGGCTATTTTGGAGGGTATACCGAAATCAGCTGGAATGTCAACAACAACTTATCGGATATAACCGGGTTTCAGATCTTCCGTAAGAAATATGAATCGCCGGAAGATTCGGTGCTGGTGGCCGCACTGGCCGGTAATGCCCGCAGCTGGCAGGACCATTATGGTGAAGCGAATCAGATTTACGAATATACCCTTTATGTGCAGGGTATCACCAATGATTTTGTCCTGGAATACATCAATATTTCCAGTGGTATCGGATTTCGGGTGCCCACCGCTACCGTGAGCGGCCGCATTACCTATGAGGGAGGTGTGGCTGTGGAAGGTGTCAGGGTACTGGCAGAGACCGAAGACATCTTCAGCAATTATAGTGTATGGCTCAATGGAGAGGATTCCTACATCAGCATTCCGGATAGTCCTGAAAACAATTATCTTGATACGGATACCGCCATTACCATCAATACCTGGATCAGGCCTGATCAGGCTGCCGATAGATCGGTGATTTTCAGTAAGGGCGATCGTTACCGCTTGTCATACCAAAAGGGTCGCATTATCTTTCAAATTAAGGAGCAGGAACTTTTGCTTGATTTTATTGAAAAACCTGATACTTTTTTTCATATTACTGCTACCTGGTCGCAAAGTGAAAATCTTGCCCGACTCTACATCATGTATAACGAGGATTTATACTGGGAGGCTGAGAAAACCATTATTGTGACCGATATGCTAACCGATGCATCTGTTCTGGTGGGACGAGATATAGATGGCAGCTGGTTCAGGGGATATGTCAAGGATGTAAGGGTATACAACACTGCCCTCACCAAACCACAGGTCTTAAATAGTTTTGGTCGTCTTCTTTCGGGCACAGAAGCCGGTATGGTGGCATACATGCAGTTGAATGAGGGCAAAGGAAATTTGATCTTCGACCGTGCCCGCCGTGGATTTACTTTTTATGAGAACCACGGGAGCATCACCAACGGCCAGTGGAAACCCCAGGTGCCTACTCTGCAGCAGTTGTCTTACAAAGGCATTACCAATCATGCGGGAAATTATATTATTTCCGGTATCCCTTACAGTACCGATGGTTCGGTGTATCATATTACACCCATGTATCAAAATCACCAGTTTGACCCCGACCATGCACTGCTTTTTATGAGCAGCTCTTCATCAACGCACAACAATATTAATTTTACAGATATCTCTTCCTTTAAAGTAAGCGGAAATATCCGCTATAAGGATACCCGTTTTCCTGTAGAAGGGGTTTCTTTTAAAGTGGATGACCGGACCGTTGTGGATGCAGGCGGAAGGCCCATTACAACAGATATCAATGGAGATTATGAAATTCGTGTTCCAATAGGTTTTCATGTACTTACAGCAGAAAAGACCGGACACCGGTTTGAGCAATCAGGGAGGTTTCCTGTTGATCCGGGCCTTGCACATGACTTTCAGCAACCCATCTCCAGTCTGAACTTTATCGATGAAACCCTTATTAAAGTCACCGGTCGTATGGCCGGTGGTCCCGTGCAGGCAGCCAAGCCCATCACCTTAGGTCAAACCCTCAACAACATAGGATATGGTGTACTGACGCTGACCACGCAAAAGATGAAAGATTTGTCGGATATGGCTTCTGTGGTTTCAAATGGTTGGGATCAGATCATCTATCAAAACCGCACACCGGAAAAAGTGGGGGAAACCCGTTTTACCATCGATAACAACTCACCCCGAAATATACTTATCGAACCGGATACGGCCACCGGAGAGTTTGTTGCATGGCTGCTTCCCGAGAAATACATTATTACAAAGGCAACCGCAGGAGATTATACCTTCGATGACTCTTTCCATGTGATCATTGATCTTACCAATAGTTTCAACAACTATGTTTCTATCGACACTCTTTATAGTCAGGAAGTCATCAATGGTGTTGCCGTTGATGTGATGCGTATCGACAGTGCAACTTACCAGTATGCGCATGAACTGATTTATAGGGAAAATCCATCGATTTCTGTAGCACGAAACAATGACGATCCTGTATTCTGGGAAAAGGAAGTAAAGGCACGTAATGGGGCCAGCGTTGCTGTTACAGATGCTGCAGGAAATCCCAAAACACCTTATCCTGTTCTTTTCCAGCGCAATCAGTATGAGTTGAAGATTTCAGTGTTCGAGGAATATATCAATGCCAGCAATGGACAAAGCGATATGGTACCTGTTACCGATGGTGCAGTGGAAATTCAGAATCAGCTGGCCATTGATCAGAGATTACTGAATTTCCCTATTCGCAGCGACGGAACCGTTCTGTATCAATTCACAGGAGGACTACCCAATATCGCTACAGGGGGAATAGGAGACTACATTCTCACCATGGCCATTGTGGCCCGTACCGGAAACAACGGAGTCATCAGCACTCCATGGCTATATAAAGGATATACATTCAGAGCTTATCTTTTTGGAGGCATGCCCACAGGAAATAACTTTGTGACTTCCGGGCCACACAATCTGGTGACTATCCTACGTGATCCTCCGGGCTCACAGAGCTATTCATCGCTGGAAACGGGGGAGGAGATCAGCAGTACCACCCAACATATCTTTGAACCCAAGCTCGAAACATCGCTTAATGTGAATGTTGACTTAGGGGCAAAGATCATAACCTGGGCAGGTGTGGGAGCAGGAGTGATCACTGAAACAGAAACCGTTGCCAACATGGATATTGGACTGGAAGGCAGTTATTCGGTTCAGTCGGATAGTACCACCACCACTACCTTTAGCAATACGCGTGAATGGAAGACATCTGAAGAGACTGATTTTGTGGGTAGTGCCGGCGATTTGTTCGTAGGGTATGGAACCAATATTGTTTATGGTATTTCAACCCAAATCGACCTGATGCCTTCGGACTTTCTTAACGGAGAGGGTTTTGTAGATGCTCCCTTTGAATATGAAGGCATTCGTTACGATGTGGGTGTTACCAAAGGTATTAGGATTAGTCCTGAAATCAGCACCATGTTTATGTTTACGCAATATCATATCGAAAGCTATTTGTTGCCTAACCTACAAATGCTCCGCAAGAATGTACTCCTTACAAACTCTAATTATCAGTGTGTGATTTGTGATCCGGAACATCCTGATTTTGGGCTACCCAATACTAGCGGAGTGGAAACAGCCACCGGATATACCGATGGAGATTCATACAACTTCACCTTCCCAGCCGCATGGCCTGCCGATAGTCTATTCGTAGATTCGGTAGATTATTTCAATACCCAGATTCAGGAATGGACCGATCTGTTGTCAAGAAATGAAGAGGAGAAAGTTACCGCTAGTCTTGAGAACAACTTTTCTTTTGATGGGGGGTCTGCCTATACATCAACAATGACTACTTCTGAGGTAAAGGAAAGAAACCGAACCGTTAGCTGGTCAATAGCACCAATAGTAGCCGAAGAGCTGGGTTTTGAAATCCTTGGCACAGGCACCACGTGGAAGTATGAGATGAAAACCACTTATACCACCACCGATGCCAGCGGTCATAGTGTAACCAACAACACCACTTATTCTTATCAGTTGAAGGATTCCAATGCGGGAGATTATATGAGTGTAGATGTTAAAAAGGCTACAACACCTACTGGTCCTGTATTTGGCATTGCCGGTGGGCAAACCATGTGCCCTTATGAGGATGCTGTTTATACCAAATATTACCTGCCCGGAACCATTATTTCACAGGCCACCATGAAAAGGGAGGTGCCTGTGATAAGCTGCGAAAATCCTATCATGGCCAATGTACCAGAAGATTCGCCGGCCATTTTCAATGTGCAGTTGACCAATCTTAGTGAAACCAACGACGATCAATGGTTTAAACTCATTGTTGAAGAAGGTTCGAACCAGAACGGTGCCATGATTATGATGGATGGCTCGCCTATAGGTAACGGACGCGTGGTTATGGTGCCTGCCGGTATGAGCATCAATAAAACCATATCGGTAAAAAAGGTAAAACCCGATTTCTATGATTATGAAAATCTTTTGCTTATCCTGCAGTCGCAATGTGAAGAATCAAATGCCGATAGTATTGCCATTTCAGCATATTTTCAACCCGTTTGTTCTTTCATAAGGCTCAACCAGCCTATCGATCAGTGGGTGGTGAATACGGTTACAGGAACCGATATGAACATCAACTTCGACTCTTACAACCTTAACCATTCTACTTTTCGTAAAGTGCTTTTCCAGTACAAGCCTTCATCAGGGTCTTTATGGAGCACAGAGATGACTTTTTATGTGTATGAAGATGAGTTTCTGGCAGCCCCCGAACCCAAGTCTTTCATCGGAGGTAATCCCTTGGTGAATTACACCTGGGATATGAGCAGTCTTATCGATCGTTGGTATGATGTAAGGGTTACCTCCATCTGCCTGGATGGTACGATTAATCACTCCCAGATCAGAAAGGGAATAAAGGATACGCGCCGGCCTCAGGTATTTGGCACCCCTCAGCCGGGTAACGGATTCCTTTCGCCGGGCAATAATGTGATGGTTACATTTAATGAACCCATTGTAGGACAGATGCTTACCCCCTACAACTTCTCTGTGAGAGGGGTTCTGAACGGCTATGATCTCAACCATAATACCTCTTTGTTCTTTGATGGTGTTTCCTCTTATGCCACCATTCGCAATGGAGTGAATCTTCGTGATAATTCGTTTACCATAGAATTTTGGCTCAACCGTTCTTCTTCGGGTCAGACTGTAGTATTTTCACAGGGTCATGATCTTGAAGCTGGATTTACCTCCTCCGATAAGTTTTATCTCAGGCTGGGTTCTCAGGAAATTGCTACCGCCGGGGCTTTCGCTCAAACAGATCAGTGGGTACATTGGGGTGTGGTTTATAACTGGGAAACGCAGAAAGTTTCTTTTTACAGAGACGACAGCCGTGTTCTCGAAGAGGTAACCGTTGTTGCCCCTTTTGAAACATCGGGAAATCTTTTGCTGGGTAAATCCTTTGGAGGAGAAAATTTACTTCATGG
>JBEPXC010000220.1:0-6302 GCA_041642035.1 Sphingobacteriia bacterium | reverse complement strand
TCCTCCTTTATAGTTAAAATTGGTATTTAAGTCGGAAGTGCCGAAGGAGCGATACTGGGAACGAATGGCAGTAGAAAAACCTTCTTCAGGATTTTTCGTGATAATACTAATTACCCCTGCCATGGCTTCACTTCCATACAAAGAGGAGGAAGGTCCTTTTATGATCTCAACCCGCTCAATATTATCAACAGCCAGACGATTTAGTTCAAGAGTGCCTGCGGTGCGTCCAATTACCGGCTCTCCATCGATTAGGAATAGGATATATTCAGAGGTAAGGCCCTGCATCTGGATACCTGTGCCATGATCTGAAGTTATCTGAAGTCCCGTTTGTTCCTGCAGCACCTCGTTTAGCCGTAAAGCACCAATGGCAGCGATTTCTTTAGCATTTACAACATCTACAGGTATGGGTATATCATCTATGCTGCGGCTCGTACGGGTGGCAGTTACCATCACTTCCTGGAGCTGCTGAACATCCTCCTCAAGAGTAACAAGAATGGACTCTTCGAAAGGCACTGTTATTGGAAGCTCACTGGTCAGATACCCAATAGACTTTACAACTAAAGTATGTGTACCTTCAGGAATTTCTAGTGCAAAATTGCCTTTAGTATCCGTAATGCTCCCTTTTCCTGCTGCTTGAATGCTGGCAAACATCATTCCTTCCCCATTCTCATTGAGAACCTTTCCCTTTATTTTATGGCTGGTCTGTGCAAAAACAGCAAAAGGGATAAGCATTAATAAACAGGTGACAATAAACTTCATATCTGCTCCGACATTTCACCTAGTGAATCCACTAATTGCTTCCATTCATTCAGTTCAGGACGCCCAGGTTTTCTAAACCCAAAAAATTGTACTGCGAGTTCGCCCTTGTTGTCATAGCATTCTATAGAAGTAACATCCCCATCTTTTGTGGGTTTTTTAACCACCCAGGCATTTCTGATAAGATCGATACGCAGGTGCATGTTGAAATCAGGATCGAGCACATTTAGCCATTTTTCTGCTCCCGCATTACCTCTCTCTAACAGCCGAATAGAGCGCACCTTATCCTGGTGTATTTGAATATTTCCCCTGTTGCCGGCAAAGATCATAATAGGCAGTTTTTGCCGGGCAGCTTTTTCGAGCATCTCCTTAATAGACGAAACTGAAATAGGATAAGTAAACCTATCTTCAGCTATTTCGATGGCATTAATACGATCTACATTATACTTCTTCAGCAACGGGAAAAATGCATGAGTGTCTTTTAGATTTGCCCAATCCTCTAAAAATGATGATTTATCTACTTCACGGGAGAATTCGTTTTTAGCGTAGGCGGTTAATTCCTGTTCCTGGCTTTGATCTTCCGCTTTAAAATCAGCTACGATTTCCTCAAAAGCGTTATAATTACTTTCTTCCTGAAGGTAAATTTTAAGGATTGCCTGCCCTTCATGATCAAAAAACTGTAAACTCGTAAGTAGTCGGTCTCCCTTTTGTTGTTTGACGGCAAAAGATAAGTGCCAGGATTTAAGAAAAACCCGGGCCTCAATAGGGCCAATGACAGTAGCCATAGCGTGTTTACCCTTTCCGGCAACCCGAATTTTCTCGAAAGTACCTTTATGTTCCAGAATACAACTATTGTTGCGAGTGAGTGCCATAATACGGCCTAGCTCAGGAAAACGCTTTAAAAGCGCTGCCCATTCCGGCTTTAACCTAATTGCCTCTTTACCTACGAGTGTAGCCAACAATTGGGCTTCACTTAGACCAAGTTGAACAGCCGCTTCCCTGATGCGAATTCCTGGTATACTCTCCTGAATTCGGTTCCAGGCTTGTGATATTTGTTCTGGCGATTGTTTTTTAGATAATGTATTTTTCATGTTGTAAATAGTTGAAAATTGATGGATTTTTTATGATGCCTTACAGGCTGATTTTTACAACTCCGCCTCTAATTTTTTATGGGACAGGTTAAAATGATAATTTTGATTCCTTGCAGTGTTGCTGGCCGGAACTACAATGAGCTCTCCATGATGTTCAAGCAGGTTTACCGGGTGGCCAAATGTTTCTTCTATTACTTTTCGGGAAGCGACTTCTTTTACCTCACCATAAGCCATGGCCTTGCCTTTCTTAAGAAAAAGGAGGTCATCAGCATATTGAATGGCAAGATTAAGATCATGAAGCACAGCGATAACAGCAATATTTTGCCGGCAGAGCCTCCTGGCCAGGGATAGCAGAACATGTTGCTGGGCCAGATCCAGACTAGCTGTAGGCTCATCAAGCAATACATATTTTGGATGTTCCGATTTTTCCCAGATTTGTGCCATTACCCGTGCCATTTGTACGCGTTGCTTTTCTCCCCCTGAAAGTGTCTGGTAGATTCGTCCCTTAAAAGCATGAAGTCCACACAAATTCATTACCTCGGCAATAATTGCCTGGTTTTTTGTAGCCGGGCTCCTGTGGGCATACCTCCCAACCTCTATGATCTGCTCTACAGTAAATGGGAAATTGACCACCGTTTGCTGGGGAAGAATCGCCCTTGAGAGCGACAGCTCACGGGTCTTGTATTGCCCAAGCGGCTTACTGTTTAAGGTTATTTCACCTGAATATTTAGAGGACTCCCCGGAAATGATTTTTAGTAAGGTTGTTTTTCCTGCACCGTTGGGTCCAACTACCGCAGTGAATTTTCCAGGTTCCAGTTCGAAAGAACAGTCATCAAGCAAAACGCTTCCTTTTATTTGTTTTCCTATGTGTTTCGCTTTCAGCATCAGATGAGGTGTTTCTTTTTGGATGATGTTAACAGGTATATAAAAAATGGGGTACCAATAATTGCTGTAACCACACCTATTGGAAGTTCGGCCGGAGCCACTATAGTTCTCGCAAATAAATCGGCCAGAATCAGTAAGCATGCACCCCCCAGGGCTGAGGCGGGAAGAACGAGCGTATGATCTGAATCAAAGCTTATCCTGATGATATGAGGCACCACAAGTCCTATAAAGCCAATGATACCTGTAAAGGCAACAGATGTTCCAACGGCGAGCGCGCTTAGCAGAACTGCCCAAAGCTTCACTTTTTCAACAGCTACGCCGGAGTGAAAGGCCTCTGATTCACCCAATGCTATTGCATTAAGAGAACGGCCCATACCAATCAATCCAACACATGCCACCACAATCAAGGGAAAGAGGATTTTAAGCTTATCCCAGGTAGCTACACTAAGATCCCCCAGGGTCCAGAAGGTGTAGGTGCGAAGTTGCACATCGTCTGCATAAAAAATGGAAAGTCCAATAACGGCACCGGCCAGGGAGGTAATTGCCACTCCTGCCAATATTAAGTAGGTGATTTGGGTTTTTCCTTCATGACTGCTTAACCTTAGTGTAACAAAGGTGGCTACTACCCCTCCTGCAAAAGCAAAAACAGGCAGGAGCAGAGAACTATAATTTTCAACCAAATGCGGTGCAACTACTCCGACAAACGTGATAATTATAATGGCACCCAGAGCTGCACCACTGGAAACACCAATTATTCCCGGCTCCACCAAAGGATTCCTGAAAAGTCCCTGAAGAGCTGCACCACTAAGACCCAGTGCCACCCCAATAAGGACAGTAAGCAACATTCGCGGAAGACGTATGTTGAGTAATACCAGCTCCTGTGTCTTGTCGATACCCTGGAATAAGCCCAATTTTTGACCAAAGATCTGTACAATTTCCATTGGAGAAATAGGTACTGCACCAATAGCCATAGAACTTACCATTAGCAAGACAAGAAGACCTGATAACAGGATCAAAACTGTTTTTGTAGATTCACCCTTAGTCACTTCTCCTATTATTTAGTTGATTCAGGATGGGTAAGTCGAAAAAGCTCCAGAGCTGCCTCGCCTATCCTTGGACCCCAGCTAGTGAGCAAAACACCATCCATGGCGATTATTTGTTTCTTTTTTCCCGCCGTAGTCTGCTGGACACCATTTACTTTTAATGCCTGGTCTATTCCGCCAATACTGGCGAGGCCAGAATTGAAAAACAAAATGTAATCAGGATTAGTCATGATAAGAGATTCGGCATTTAAGGGTTTGAAGCCTTCAATATCCGGCACTGCGTTTTGAATGCCTGCCAGTTCCAGAATGTTGAACCCTGAGTTTTTACCTGCAACCTGAAGATTCCCTTCTCCCCTGGCATAAACACAAAGTACCCGGGGGTGCTTTGAGGCAGCTGCCACTTTTTGCTTTACTTCTTCGAGATCAGACTTAATTTGTCTAATAAGCTTTTTCCCTTCTTCTTTTTTATCTAAAGCATCCGAAATTGAGTTTATGGTTGCTTCTGTATTCTTTAAAGTACCGTTTTGTTCCACAAGCAGGGTTTTTATTCCTGTTGATCTAAGCTGACTCACCACGTCATCTTTAACATAACCCATTTCAAAGATTACCAGATCCGGACTTTGACTGATAATTCCTTCTGCTGTAATCCCGCTACGGTACCCAATGGAGGGTATTGCCTGGAGCATTTCAGGATAAACGCTGGTGCGATCTGTAGCCACAATGTTGTCGCACATTCCTAAACCACAAACGATTTCAGAAGATGAACTACCCGCAGTGACAATTCGCTGCTGTGCATTAACTGAAAGAGCGGCTAAAAACATCATGTATAATAGGAGCTGTTTTTTCATTTCTATTTTTATTTAGATTAATTATAAATACTGTGCAAATATCATCTCCAAACCTATGGCTGTCAATCGCTATTTTAATTAAATTTCAAGTCACTATCAATGGCTAAGGTCATCACCAGAACTAGTGATATAACAATTGTATCTGAAAAAAAAAGCGCTAAAAAAACAATAAATGCTTTTTTAGCGCTTTCTTAAAGAAGAATTATAAGGAGCGGATTATTTTTTATCGTAATCTACATTGACAATCCCTTTTTCTACCGCGTAAGTCACCAGGTGAATGGGAGAAGACACATCAAGTTTTCTAAGGATATTTTTACGGTGTGAATTTACGGTATGTATGCTAATGTGAAGATTGGCAGCAATTGTTTTTGTAGTTTGACCTTGCGCTATAAATTGCAATACCTGAAGTTCACGTGGAGATAATTTAGCTGTACCTTCGCCGATTACCTGCTCTTTTTCCATGAAAAGGTCCAAAAAGGAAGAACTATAAAAACGGTGGCCCGCAGAAACGGTATTTAGCGCATTACTGATTTCACTTTCACTGCAGTCTTTTGCTATAATTCCATTAACACCCAACTTTATAACAGAACGAATAAAATCAGGATCCTGTTGAGATGTTACTACCAGTATCTTCATGTCAAATGAATGTTGAATGGTCTTTATCTTTTCAGGAAAATCAATGTTATGAGCATTGCCTTCAAGGATTAGGAAATCTGGTTGAAAAGAAGATAATCGAAGTTCAAGTTCTTCTAAACACTCCAACTGAGCCTTTAGCTGAAAGCTTGGCATATCTTTAATTATAGAGGCAATTGCCTTGCGCGTCAAGTATTGAGAATCTGCAACAATAACCGAAATACGTGAAGATTTGTTCATTATTTGGAATGATTCTAAAGAGCTTCAAATCTAAATAATTTCCCAGCATCAACAAAACTATTTAGAGCGTTTTTAAATAAGGTTCAAAAAAGATCAGATTAATAATAAATCAGAGAGCAAAATTGATCAGGTATAATCTTTTCTTATTGATGATTTCATTTTAAGTTAATACAGAATGCCTCTTTTTAAAGTAGGTTTGCCTCAAGAAAACAGATCATACTCACATCCATAGCCAGGATACTGTTTATCGGAATAATTTGAATTAGCCAAAAGCAAGGGTGTTAAGAAATTTCCACCCTTTTTTTATGTGTTAATTTAAACAGAAAATGATTTCTCAAAATCATTATGTGATA
Organism: Sphingobacteriia bacterium; assembly: GCA_041642035.1. Lineage (GTDB taxonomy): Bacteria > Bacteroidota > Bacteroidia > Bacteroidales > UBA7960 > SKVR01. The sequence continues at coordinate 453 of JBEPXC010000220.1, read as the reverse complement.
AGTAAGCCGCCTTTCCATTTTAAATTGACTGAAGTTGTTAATTGATTTATTTTCCCCTCCTTCTTTTCTTCACAGAGGTAAAACAGTGATTTCTCATTTGATATATTCCGAAAAATAACATCTCAAAGTGGCTTTCTCTTTACAGCCTGGTGGCCTGCTTTCAAAGTTTTTATGGAATGGTAAATTTTTATTCTTAAGAGGGTTTTTTCCGGCAAGAATGCATTTACCGGAATCTCTTTCATCTCCATTTAAAGGATAGGAAGTATCGACTAATAAAGTATAGGGAGCCTGTAAGAATTATCCCAATGTTAAATTAATGTTACGTACATGTTTCGGGAACGTAAATTTTTCTTATCTTTAAATAGAACGTTAAAATAAGATTAAGATGAAAAGATTGAAAGTATTCCTTTTGAGTCTGGCGATGCTATCTGGAGGTGCCTTAATTGCACAGGA
>JBEPXC010000219.1:0-6307 GCA_041642035.1 Sphingobacteriia bacterium | reverse complement strand
GGGGGTGCCGATGAATTTCGTTTAGGAATAAAACCACCTAGCTCTTCGCGTTTCTTTTTCAAATAGCGCATCTCTTCGCTATCCTCTGCAGGTCTGTAGAAGGGTGCTTTCTTGGCTTCTTCATCCGAGAGGGGTATGCCAAAGCGACTCCTGAAGACCAATAATTCCTGCTCATTAAGTTTTTTCTGCTGATGGGTAATATTGCGGCCTTCTCCGGCCTCGCCCAACCCATATCCTTTGATGGTTTGAGCCAGAATAACCACTGGAGCACCCTCATAATCAACGGCCTTTTGGTATGCATTGTAAACCTTTTTGGGATCATGGCCACCCCGGTTTAGCTTCTCCAACTGTTCATCGGAATAGTTCTCCACCAGCTTAAGCAACTTCTCGCTTCTGCCGAAGAAGTCTTTCCGGATGAAATCGCCCGATGAAACCACATATTTCTGAAACTGCCCATCGGGAGTTTCTTCCATGGCCTTGAGCAATTCTCCTGAATCATCTTTGGCAATCAAAGGATCCCAGTCGCTGCCCCATATCACCTTAATGACTTTCCAACGGGCTCCCTTAAAGGCTGCTTCCAGTTCCTGTATGATCTTACCATTACCTCTTACAGGGCCGTCAAGACGTTGCAGGTTGCAATTGACCACAAAAATAAGGTTGTCCAGTTTTTCACGGCTTGCCACGGTAATGGCACCCAGAGATTCGGGTTCATCCATCTCACCGTCGCCCATAAAAGCCCATATTTTCTGCTTTGTTTTTTCCTTTAGCCCACGGTCTTCGAGGTACTTATTAAAACGGGCCTGATAAATGGCCATTAAGGGCCCCAGGCCCATGGAAACCGTTGGGAATCTCCAGTAATCGGGCATAAGTCGCGGGTGAGGATAGGAAGGCAGTCCGCCTTCTTTGCGAAGCTCCTGCCTGAAGTTGTAGAGATCCTTTTCAGAGAGTCTTCCCTCAACAAAGGAACGTGCATAAACTCCGGGAGAAGCATGTCCCTGGAAATAAATAATATCCGCAGGTTCCTCTTTATCGCCTCCTTTAAAGAAGTGATTAAAACCTACCTCGAGCAAAGTGGCAGAAGAGGCGTAGGTAGATATATGTCCGCCAATGCCTTCTGATTCCAGATTGGCTTTTACCACCATAGCCATGGCATTCCAACGGATCAAACTTTTTATCCTTCTTTCTACTTCACGGCTTCCTGGAAAAGGAACCTCTTTTCGGGGCGATATGCTGTTGATATAGGGGGTATTGCCCGGGCATCTGAATACAATCCCCTCTTTATGGGCTTTGTTTTGCAAAAGGGCAAGAATTTCGCGCACCCGCTCAGGTTCCTCATTCTGAATCAGATATTCAAGCGATTCAAGCCATTCCTTGTTTTCAAAGTCGTAATACTCTTTTTTACTCATAGGGATAATTTTTGAAGATTATACAGTACAAAAACAAATAATGCGGTACATCAAAAAATTCAGCATGACCTGCATTTGCATTAATATTAATGGTTTTAATAGTGCAATTACATTTGTTTGATCCTTTAAATCAGCTTTATATAGGCTAAGATAATAAAAGCAAACAGGAATAACAGAGGTTTAACAAATAATACCACCATTTTGTCTTAAGCAATCCTAAATTTATATCATGTAAAAAGGCATTACTAGTCGGATATCCATGATAGATGGATCATCAGGAACTAACAACAGTTTAGTAAGGAAGAGCCCTGCGGGCAGGCATTAGGTTTCTTTATCGCAGATAGAACGAACGACAGTTCCCTCCCCAATAGCTCTCTAACCCTAAGTATTAAGCTTTAAGGTTTACTGGGAAGAAAATTCCTGTATTCAATAAAAAACTGCCCGGCCTGCCGGAAGAAGTCCCGAAAGGCAGGTTCAGCGTAAGGGGGAGTTCCCTTTTTTAAGATTGCAGATGAAATCAGAAATAGATTGTCACACCAACCATTGTCCCGGTATTGAAGTTGATACCCCCCGGATTACCGAACCGAAAGGAATCGCCTGCGGATTTGGTCAGGTTTCCCTGGGCTTCCACCACAAAACTTAAATGATCGGTAAGGAAATACTCGAGACCAAAGCTTAAGCCACCTATCAGATCTAATTGCCCGGTATCGCTCTTGGGCATAAACAAGCTTATACCTGCCCGTGCCCCATAGTAGGGTGCAAGAGCTTCTTTTCTGATATAGAACCTGGGTGCAAGAACAAGGGAAAGATCTGTTCCAACTGCGTCAGAATACTTCAGATCAACTCCCGGAACCAGTACAAACATTTCTCCCAGCCATAGCGGAACCATTATTCCGAACTGGCTATTCTGGATAGATGCGCTCAACCCCACCTTTTGCTGGGAGAACAAACTGTTGCACAACAGGAACATTCCTGTTAGAAATAAAAAAACTTTCTTCATAGAAAAGCATTTTGATTAAGACCGGAATTACCATTTGTATTCGGGACGGTAGATGACGAGATTGTCATATAATAGATGATCATTAATTTTAACATAAATACGATAAAATCCCTCGGGCAGGTTTCTTACATCCAAAACCGCATCGTTCAGATCTGTTGTAAACTTTATGAGAGGTGTATTGACAACCAAATTGACATTATCGTCTATTCTAATATCGGGTATGCCAAGAGGATCATGCATTACAGCCCTTACCAACCATACCTGCTTCTCTTCGTAATTTTCTGCTGTACGAAACATTAGGTGAAAACGGTTAAACGCAGGATTCGGGAAAGTGATAAAACTGTATTCTGATTGCATAAAATCATTGCCTTGATTACCCAGTTTAATATTGGGTTTATAATAACCCTGATGTCCTATAAAATTACCGGCTTCATCCCGCATTGCAAATCCATTGATTACCGGAACTTCAAAGCCGTTTTCGGGAAATACCTCATCATGAGAACATCTCAAAAATATTAAGGTTAAAACAGGAAGAATGATCTTTAATACTTTCATAGTATAAATCATCTGGTGAAGTGCAATATTAATTAAATTTTTAAAATTAAATCAAATAAATTTTAAGTCTCTTGGGATAACGCCAGACAAAATGCTCATTACTAAGCCATCAGTTTTAGAAGACATGGCTCCCAATTGCTTCTGCTGATGGTGATGTAATTACACCTTGATTTCCCTAATTTTTTATCTGCAATTCTTCAAACATCAGAAAGAGTAACTTACGCTGAAGTAATAACCATTTACAGCCAGACTTAGGTTCTTCAGCCGGGATTCTTTTTTGTGCAGTATCGGGATAAAATAACCCACTGCACTGCCCACCAGAGCGCCGGCGATGATATCTGTAGGAAAATGACGGCCTGACTTATATCTCAAATAGCCCGAAACGGAGGCCAGGGTAAGACTTGAACCCCAGATCACCCTGCTCGGGGTGTTTTGGCCATATAGGTCGGTGTAGGTCTTTGAAAGAAAAACAGCTGAAGCAAAACTAAAGGAGGTGTGGCCTGAAAAAAAAGAATCATAAACATCTGTGGTAGCAATCAATTCTTCTAATTCAACACGGCTGATGTCGGTATTATACACAAAGGGACGTTTTCTCATCACCACAGATTTGGTTAGGTGGGTCAATCCCCCTGTAACCAGCATTACTTCAGCATACATGACACTGTAAGTCATTATATTCATCCAGTTACTGTGGATTTCATGGCTAACGAAAAGCAGGGCGGGTGAAGCAACCAGCAGGGATCTTGTTACATCACTCACCCGGTGAATATCTTGATTCCATTGATAGGTGACGGTTCTGTCGAAGGAATTAATGTCATTTCTATTCAAGGCATTAAGATTCTCCAAGGTAAAAACGGGATGCCTGTTCTGGAGGTATTCTCCGTATAGCAAAGTTGAAAAACCCACTCCGGCAAGGATATAATCACTCTTCTTTAGCGTATAGGGAAAGACGGGCTCCTGGCCCAATAAAATCAAAGGGTTAAAAAGAATTAGAATTAGGCTCCATTGAAAGAATTTCCTGCTCATTTTTATAAGTCTTTGATTAATGAATATAACAAAGTTGCTCTTTGAATATATACTTAACAATACTCCCGGCTAATTTGATTAATCAATAGTAAATGCGAAGACTTTCCCTTGTCCGGAGGACATGGAAACGCCTGGGTAAGGGACTCTAATCCCAACACCTCTTTCTCTGGCTACAGTAGCAAAAAAAAGCCGCTGCAAATTGCAACGGCTTCAGAAAGATTATCAGGGAATTATTATGCACCCAGTGTGGCAACCATCACGGCTTTGATGGTATGCAGACGATTCTCTGCCTGATCAAACACGACTGAATGGTGTGATTCGAATACATCTTCTACTACTTCCATTCCATCAAGACCAAACTTCTGAAATATTTCTTCACCTACTTTGGTTTCGCGGTTATGGAAAGCTGGCAGACAGTGAAGAAATTTCACCTTTGGATTGCCGGTTTTCTTAATTACATCCATATTCACCTGGTAAGGTTTAAGCAAATTAATGCGTTCTTCCCAAACGTGATCAGGTTCACCCATCGAAACCCATACATCAGTATACAGGAAATCGCAATCCTTAACTGCTTCTTCTACATTTTCGGTAATGGTGATTTTAGCGCCGGTTTCTTTGGCGATTTCGCGACATTGTGCCACAAGATCTTCGGCAGGTTGAACGGCTTTAGGAGCAGCAGAGCGGAAATCGATTCCCATTTTAGCGCATCCTACCATCAGAGAGTTGCCCATATTATTGCGGGCATCGCCCAGGTAACAAAACTTCAACTGATTCAAAGGCTTATCGCTGTGCTCCATCATAGTGAGGAAATCGGCCAGAATCTGTGTGGGGTGAAACTCGTTGGTCAACCCATTCCATACAGGCACACCGCTATATGCAGCAAGCTCTTCAACAATGCTTTGTCCATAGCCACGATATTCAATACCATCGTACATACGTCCCAGTACCCGGGCGGTATCCTTCATGGATTCCTTTTTACCAATCTGGCTTCCTGAGGGCCCCAAATAAGTAACACGTGCACCCTGGTCGAGGGCAGCTACTTCAAAGGCACAACGGGTGCGGGTACTGTCTTTCTCAAAGATCAGCGCGATATTCTTTCCGCTCAGACGGGGCTTTTCGTAGCCACCGTACTTGGCTTTCTTCAGATCCATTGAAAGATCCAGTAAAAACTTTATCTCCTGTGGAGTAAAATCCAGCAGTTTTACAAAACTTCTGCTTCTTAAATTAAATGCCATGACTTGTTGTTTTATAAATTACTAATTGTTAAAAGATTCGGGTTGGGCCTTATGGTTGCCTGTATGACTATAGGTGAGCAAAATTACGTATTATCTGCCAATAATAGTCCCGGCATTTTCATTGCCCAGTTGATCGGCGGTGGTAATGATGGCCTCTTTACCTCCGTTTTCCACAAACTCGATACAGGCCCTTACTTTGGGTGCCATACTGCCTTCGGTAAACTGCCCGTCTTTCAGGTGTTGATTAATCTCAGAAAGATTTACCTTTCCGAGTTTGCGCTGATCAGGCTTACTGAAGTTTACATAAACGTTGGGAACATCGGTAAGAATACAAAACTCATCGGCTTGTATTTTATTGGCGAGTAAGGAACAGGCAAGATCTTTATCAATAACAGCATCGATACCAATCATCTTACCTTTTTCATCGTGATAGGCGGCAATTCCACCACCCCCTACGGTAATTACAATGGTGCCTTCGCGTGCCAGTTGTTCAACGGCTTTCCAGTTGGGGATTTGCTCAGGCCTGGGAGAAGCAACAACTCTTCTCCATCCACGCTTGCGGGGATCCTCATGAAACACCCATCCTTTTTCAGCAGTAAGCTCATCAGCCTCTTCTTTGGTATAGAATGGTCCTACGGGTTTGGTAGGATTCTGAAAAGCAGGGTCGTTTTTATCTACCACCACCTGAGTAATGATAGCTACCACATTGCGCTCAAGGCCATGTTCGGCAAGCACATTACGCAACTGCTGTTCTATCATAAAACCAATAGAGCCCTGTGTTTCGGCTACACAAAAATCGATAGGCTGGGTAGGAAGGTTGTACATTTTCTTGCCGGCATCGTGTTGCAACAACACATTGCCCACCTGAGGGCCGTTGCCATGACCGATTACGATATCATGTCCCGACTTGATCAAATCAACCAGATGCAGGCAGGTATCGTATACATTCTGTTCTTGTTCATCGATAGTACCAACCTGATCGCCTCTTAGCAGAGCATTTCCTCCGAAAGCAATAACAGATAATTTTTTCATCTTTTTTTAGGATTAAGGGTTTTGAATAATATCAAGATGAATAAGAGTTGCAT
>JBEPXC010000218.1:0-6333 GCA_041642035.1 Sphingobacteriia bacterium | reverse complement strand
GGTCAGAACAACAAGCTGTTGTGGCATATGCCTGCAGATTTAAAACGCTTTAAGGAACTCACCATGGGCCACACCATGATTATGGGAAGAAAGACTTTTGAAAGCATAGGGAAACCTTTGCCGGGAAGAAAGACCATTGTGATTACCCGTAACAAGGATTATGATGCGAAGGGTTGTGAGGTGGCCACCGACTTAAAAGAAGCCATCTGCAAGGCAAAGAATGAGTCGGAAGTATTCGTTGCCGGAGGTGGAGAGATTTATCGCCAGGTCATCAATCTGCATTACGCCAGGCGCATTTACATCACCAGAATATATGCCAATTTTGAGGGCGACAGTTTCTTCCCGGATATTAATCCTGAGAAGTGGGAGCTTATTGAGCGTGATGACCAGCAAACGGATGAGAAAAACAATTACCCTTACACTTTCCTTACCTATAAGAGACGAAAATAAGCTCTCTCCAGCGCTAATGCAGGGCAGGGCTTAAGCCTGATCAGGTTTTTTGTTTTTGCTTACGTGCGGCAGGAAAGAGCACATTATTGAGGATCAACCTGTATCCGGGAGAATTGGGATACAGATTCAGGTCGGTAGGTGGGTCACCCACAAAATGCCTGTAGTCTTCGGGATCATGACCGCCATAAAAGGTAAAGGTTCCTTTGCCGAAAGCACCATGAATATAACGCACTTCGTTTTTGGCTTTCGCTTCGCCCAGGATGGTTACGGTAGGCTTAACCAATTGACTGGCAAAGGCAGTAGTTTGCCCCATAAATCCTTTGATCAGCGATTCGTGGTTCTGGGTAAGCATAGTAGGTACCGGGTCCCATTTGGCCGAGAACTCAAAAAGGGTAAACATATCGGTCCCCTGCTCGCGACCTGTCTTGGGGACGTCAATGTTGGACTTGGCATATTCGAAGGGGTTGGTAACAATTTGAAAATCCTGAAAAGCAAAGGTGCGGGAGAAATCAAGTTTTTGCTGTGCATTGGCATCAGCGGGTGTACCATCAAATGCTTCATGCACTATGTCTATACCATCTGCTGCCAGGGTAATATCAAGACTTTCAGGAGCCGAGCACATGGCAAACATATACCCTCCGCCGGCAACAAATTGCTGGATGCTTTTGGCTACTGCCAGTTTCAAATCGGGCACCCGGCTGAAGCCCAGCTTTCGGGCAGCCTCCTCGGCCAGTTGCACATCGCGCTGATACCATGGAGCATTGCGATAGGCGGCCCAGAATTTCCCGAACTGACCGGTAAAATCTTCATGATGCACATGCAGCCAGTCATAGAGTGGCAACACGCCCGAGAGAATATCTTCGTCGTAAATAGACTCGTAGGGTATTTCGGCATAGGTGAGGGCAAGAGTAACCGCATCATCCCAGGGAAGGCTGTTGGGAGGTGTATACACAGCTATCTTAGGCAGTTTATGCAACACGATTTCTCCCATATTCACATCGGGATGGGAGATTTCGTCCAGAATAGCATTGGCCTGCACATCGGCTATTATCTGGAATGACACGCCGCGAATAGACAACTCGGATTCAAATTCACGGGTATGCTGAAACATAAAGCTTCCCCCATGGTAATTCAGCAACCAACTAATTTCAACATCATAGGTAAGCACATAATAAGCTATCCCGTAGGCCTTTAAATGATTTCGCTGGCTCTCATCCATAGGAACGAGAATCTGTGCAGCAGATACCAACATGGGCAATGCCAGTGCCGTGAATATAACGATCAGTCCTTTTCTAAGTATTCTCATAAATATCCGGATTTTGATTTGCAGGCGATGAAATTAATCCTATTGCCACCGGGAGATGATTACAATAAAGATTCTTAGAGTAGAAAACGTGAAAATCTATCATTTGTTTTACAGACGCCAAAACGACCATTAATCGTCGCCCAGCTCTGACAGGGGCATGTTAAAATGGCACCTCATCATGGGTGTCATCATTCATTCTCGAGGGCATGGTAACCACATTGGCAGGGGCATCGAAATTGCCTGAGGGGCGCATATCGCCTTGAGATTCAAAGCCCATAGTTTCATAATCCATAAATTTGGCAAAACGTGGAACAAATCGCAGAGGGACATCTTCAAGAGAACCGTTACGGTGTTTTGCAATAATAAACTCAGCCAATCCTTCGGTGGAGTTGCCCTGTTCATCCTCCATGATTTTATAGTACTCCGGTCGATAAATAAAGCATACCATGTCGGCATCCTGCTCAATGGCCCCTGATTCGCGAAGGTCGGAAAGCAGAGGTTTCTTGGAGCCTCCGCGTGTTTCCACCGCACGGCTAAGCTGCGAGAGAGCAATAATAGGTATACTAAGCTCCTTGGCAAGACTCTTCAGTGATCGGGAGATGCTAGATATCTCCTGTTCACGATTGCCACTCTTATCGCCTCCCCCCGACATTAGCTGAAGGTAATCGATGATGACCAGTTTAATATCATGCTGTGCTTTGAGACGGCGACATTTTGCGCGCAATTCAAAGATGGAAAGCGCGGGCGTATCATCAATAAACAGGGGAGCATCGGTGAGGTTGCTCAATTTGGCATTGAGCTGCTCCCACTCGTATTGCTCGAGTTGTCCACGTTTAAGTTTATCGGCAGCGAGTTCAGATTCGCTGGCAATGAGTCGCATCACCAGTTGTACACCTGCCATTTCAAGAGAGAAAACGGCAACAGGGTGTTTAAACTCAACGGCCATGTTGCGTGCCATGGAGAGTACAAAGGCTGTTTTGCCCATACCCGGGCGTGCAGCCAGGATGATGAGGTCAGATTTTTGCCATCCGGCGGTAACACGGTCAACGGCAGCAAATCCGCTGGGAATACCACTGATATGACCTTCCTGATCGCGTGAATTTTCAATTTGCTGGATAGCATCCTTAACCAAAGAATGCATATCAGAGTAATTGCGCCTGAGGTTGGTTTCGCTGATGGCAAACAGTTCTTTCTCGGCTCTGTCAAGTATATCAAACACATCAGAGGAGTCCTCATAGGATTCCCTGATGATTGAATCGGAGATGCGAATAAGCTCGCGCTGAAGGAATTTCTGAATAACAATACGGGCATGGAATTCAACATTGGCTGCCGATGCCACCCGGTTGGTAAGCTGGGAAATGTAGTAGGCTCCACCTACCGATTCAAGCTCTCCCTGGCTAAGAAGCTTTTGGGTAACCGTAAGGATATCTACGGGTTCTGATTCAGAGAATAAGGCAAATATGGCCTTAAAGATTTTTTGGTGGGCTTCCTTATAAAACACCTCCGGTTTAATGATATCCACGACATTGGTGAGTGCATTTTGCTCCAGCATCATCGATCCCAGTACCGCTTCTTCCAGATCCAGGGCCTGGGGAGGGATGCGCCCGTGATCGCCATGATTGAAGGCCCCCATGGAAATATTTTTTGTTTTCCTTGCCCCGATGTTTCTTTGAATTTTTTCAGCTTCTTCCATTTAGCAAAAATAACCAATCCTTACATATCATGGTTGGAAAATTCAGAATATAGTTTTCAACAACCTGCAATCCATTGGCAGCTGCGGTGATAGGCAAAAATACTTTATAACATCCTGTATATGTGTATATTAAATTCTCAACACTGAACTTCAACCTCTTAAGCACTGGCTTATGCCAAGAGCATTACAGGTATGGTTTTCCGTTTTAAGCTTTATACAATCGACTCTACCTTCTCATCCTCAAGATTGCCTTTGAGGCAGAATTTAAGGTAGAGCCTGGCTGTGGTAACAACATCCTTGTTGCAGTATATGGCAATTCTCTTTAGATCCTGCTCCTGCCAGTATACCCTTGCCACATCTTCACCCTGGATATCGTCTTTTGGGGTTGGTATATTAAACACAGCAGCCAGCAGGGCCAGCGAAGTATAGTTTTTATAGTCTCCAAATTTCCATAGATCCATGGTATCCAATAGAGTGACTTCCCAAGGTTTACGCCCGGGCAGATTAAGGATGTCGGGCAAAGGGATCTGGTTGATGAGCATTCGGCGGGCAATATAAGGAAAGTCAAATTCCCGGGCGTTGTGACCGCAAAGGTATTTGTCGGGTTCTGCATAACGGCTCTGCAGCAAAGCGGCAAATTCACCCATTAATTGAGCTTCATCATCAGAATAAAAAGCTTTGCAGCGAAACGAAAGGTCATCCTCATCACCGGCAAAGAAACCGGCAGATATACATACTATTTTTCCGAACTCACTATAGATACCGCTTCTTTCAAAGAAGAGCTCATTGGGTGTTTTCTCTTCATTAGGCGATATCCGTGCAGCTTTTTTTACCCAAAGAGACTGCATATTCATGGGTAGCTCACTAAAATCAGCCACCTGTGGCACCGTTTCAATATCCAGAAAGAGAATATTCTTTAGCGGGATCTTTTCAAGCATGGCAAGCAGGATTTAATTCATACATCAAATATTTTCTATCACCTTAAACTCTGTACGCCTGTTTTTAGCTCTGCCTTCTTCCGTTTCGTTGGTAGCCACGGGTTTCTGATCGGCATAGCCTGTATAGGTAAGCCTGTCGGGGTCAATACCTTTGTCGGTCAGATAATTCAATACACTCAGGGCTCTTTTCTCCGACAGGTTTTTATTGTATGCCAGGGAGCCGGTATTGTCGGTATGACCGCTGATTTCTATTTTCAGCCCGGGGTTTTTTTCCAGCAGTTCCAGCAACTTGGAAAGCTCAGCAATAGATTGAGGCAACAACTCGTGACTATCTGTTTTAAAGAAGATATTGCGCAGCACCACCGATTCACCAGCTTTGATAGGCTGAAGAGGGATGTCATATAGATGAGGATCGACGCCTGTGCGGATATCTTCAAAGGCAAAATTTTCGGAAAAGAACAGGTATCCATCTCTCCAGACATTAAGCCCCAGGTTTGTACCCACAGGTATGGGTATGAGAAATTCTCCGGTAGTAGCCTCGGATGTAGATTCGATGATAATTTTATCGCTGTGCAGGTCAACCAACTCGAAGCTTGCCTGCAGGCGCTCGCGGGTATCGGCATCAAAAACAAATCCTTTCATATAGGTCACCGCACCGGGACGTGCTTCAGGGTAAAGCTCAAAGAAATACAGGTCAGTACCGCCTTCACCTCCTGGCTGCTCGGAGGCAAAGTATGCTTCTTTACCCGAAGCACCAACAACCAGAGATATTTCGTCGGCGAAGGTGTTGATGGGATAGCCCAGGTTAACAGGTTTTTGCCATTCTCCTTCCTCGTTCCTGGTTGTATAAAAGAGGTCCATGCCTCCCATACCGGGATGATTGTCGGAGGCAAAGAACAGGGTCTTGTTATCAGGATGAATAAAGGGTGACATTTCACGTCCTGAAGTATTTATAGTTGGGCCAAGATTTTTTGGTACTGACCATTGCCCGTTATCGCCAAATGTGCTAACCCAAATATCCATCTTTCCCAGGTTTCCCTCACGGTTGCTGGTAAAAAAGAGTGTCCTACCATCGGCAGAGATGGAAGGTTGTGATTCCCATGCCTGGGTATTTACAGGAAAACCGAGATTCCGGGGTTCCGACCATCCGTTTGCCTGTTTACGGGCGTAATAGATATCACAACTTCCACTTCCTCCCTGACGGCCACAGGCGGTAAAGAACAAATGCATGCCATCGGCAGAAATGCTCTGTGCCCCTTCGTTATTCTGAGTATTGATAGGAGGCCCCAGGTTTTTGGCCCGTTGCCATCCCTCATCAGAGCGATAGCTCAGGAAAAAATCTTCATATTCCCTGCCCAGATGAATAAAATCCATGTCTGTACGGGGTATCTTGCGCGTAAAGATGATGGTATTTTCATCTGCAGTAAGGGTAGGTGCATATTCATCATGCTCACTATTGACCGAAGCACCCAAATTTTCAGGCTCAAAAGGCACGGGATTTTCCAGGGCTTCCAGGGCAAAGTCAACCCTTATCAGCTGCGAATCTGCCCTTTCTCGCATAGAACTGCTGATGTCGGGAAATTCGAGAAACCTGCTCAGACTACTTTTGGCATATCGGTATTCTCCCACTGCAAGATAAGATTCGGCCATGAAAAAGAGTGCATTAGGAAAAAAGTCCGGGTTTATTTGTATAGCATTCTGAAAAGCATCAATAGCATCCCGATGTCTCTCCTCGCTTTGAAGCATTTCAGCCAAAACAATATATGCCTCTATAAAATTAGGATCTATCCGTATGGCATCTTTAAAACTCTCCTCAGCAGATTTGATATCCTGATAATTGTATTTTTGGATGGCATTCTCGAAAGCCCGGATCGCTCTGTTGTTTTTGGTAGAGAGTTCATTTTGCCGTTGAGCCATAACACCCGATGCAAGACATAGAAAAAACA
>JBEPXC010000217.1:0-6354 GCA_041642035.1 Sphingobacteriia bacterium | reverse complement strand
CTGTTCCTCAATGGGCAATCGATGCAAATCCAAACCTGGCTGAAGAGCCAGTATCTATTAATCAACCAATTTAAATTCAACCAATTAATTCATTAAAAATTAAAAATTATGAAAAAGATCTCATTAAAAAGATTGATCTATCTATTAGGTCTGTTAATGTTTGCTGGTGTTCTTTTTACCGCTTGTGAAGACGATGCCGTAGACGATGATGATGATGATGATGACAACCCGGTTCTTGTAGAGGATGGATTGTATGTAACCGGAGCAGGTACTGCTTTGGTGGATCTTGATTTCAAAGGTTTGATGAAAACCACCAGAAATGAAGTCGGCCAGGAAGATCGTGCTACCCTGAAAGAAATTTATGTAGCCGTTAAAGGAGGATCTGAAGGTTTTAATATTGTTGAAGTTGCAGGACAGACACAAACAAGTTATGGTCCCGGAAGCGATTTTGCAGTTGTAGATTCAGTCGCCCGCGACATAGAGGAACCTGCAGTTGATTTCTGGCGCGGAACCTATAGTGTTACCGAAACGGCTTTTACTGTTCCTAATGATGGTCTTTATCAGATTGTTATGGATACTGAAGTAGGGATCGTTGCTGTTGTTCCCGTTGTATATTGGGGCCTTATAGGAGCTGCTACTCCTGGTGGATGGAGCAGCGACACCGAAATGCCTTCAACCGGGTTTGATCTTAATTCCATTACCTATGAAGCTACCAATGTAGTTATGACCAAGGCTGACTTCAAATTCCGTCATACCGGCGGGTGGAAAATAATAATCGATGGCGAAGATGTAAGGGTAAATACCAACTTCGGAGGTACTCCTGCCGATCTGGTTCCTGGTGGTGACAATATTGCCAACGATGAGAGCGGCGTTTATACTGTTGGGATGGTTTGGACCCTTGGTGAAGGCTTCACGGCAAATATGAACCGTACCGGGGACTTGAATGCTATTGACTATACCGATACCGAACTGGGTTTGATTGGTAACTCCTTAGTATTAGATGGTGCTCCTCATAACTGGGATTCTACCTTGTATGTGCATAAACCTGTTGTTGAAGGTGAAACCACTTATATCTGGACATTCGAAAGCGTAGAGGTTTCTGCAAATGATACTCTTGGTGGATTTAAAATCAGAGAAGGGCAAACCTGGGATGGTTATTCTTTCGGATATCCACAGGTAACCATGGCTGGTTTGGCTGAGGATCTTTTCGAAACCAACAACGACGGAAACTTTATTCCTACTGAAGATGGTATCTTTGATGTTGAATTTAAAATTGATGCTTTGTCTGAAGAATTTACTTTCACCGTTAATCCTGCTGGCGCTGCTCCTGAATTATATATTCTGGGAGATGCTACTTCTGCCGGTTGGGACAATACTAAAGCTCTTCCCATGCAAGGTTCCGACGGAAATTATACCATTACAACAGATTTTACTGTCGGTGGTGGATTTAAATTTATTACTGATCTTGGACAATGGCAACCTCAGTATGGTACTGATGCAACGGGTACCTTTGCCAGTGGCCCGTTATTCTTAAATGACGGTACAGGCACTGACCCTGCTAATATTCCCGGACCTGATGCTGCCGGAACTTACCTGGTTACAGTTGATACCAACGGGATGACCTATACTATTACAGCTGTTACAAAATAATTTCTTTAACAACTGATTTAAAATTAAAGGCTACTCTCAAAAAAGAGTAGCCTTTGGTTTATGTTATTTTTATGTTTTGAAACAGGAGAATTATTATTTTATATATAACACCGTTTATATCCTCAGTGAATTGCTAAACTTTTCACTATATTTGTCTGTTTCCTAACCAGGTAGAACAAAGTGTTGAATGAGATATTTCGTTTATCCTGATCCATTACGAAAACCAATCAACTAACCTAAAACTTACGCCTCTGAATTTTGAGCTTTACTGTCATAGCAGTAATGATTTAAAGTTCTTCAATTAACTACTAAGCCCTGCTTTCTATAGGGTTTGATAAATTTATTAACCATCAAAATCCAAACGAAAATGGTAAAGAAAATTGCCAAATTATTTGCATTGCTGCTCATGGGCTTTAGCCTTGCAGCCCAGGGACAAACCGGTAGGGTTACCGGTACGGTCATCGACAGGGCCAGCGGGGAAACCTTGCCCGGAGCCAGTGTATCGGTGGAAGGAACAACCATCGGTACAGTAACCAATATGGACGGCTATTTCGAGTTTGATGCTCCGGCCGGGAACATTACCCTTGTGGCCTCTTTTGTGGGCTACACGCCTTCCCTTAGAGAAGTAAGCCTTCCTGAAGGTGAGATGGTCAACATCAACTTCGACCTCTATGCCGATATTACCATGCTGGAGGAATTTATTGTCATTGGCTATGGTGTCCAGAAAAAAGAAGATGCTACGGGCTCTATAGCTGTGGTAGGCGAAGCAGAATTCAACCGTGGAAACATTGTTTCGCCCAGTGAACTGCTCATGGGAAAAATGGCCGGTGTGCAAATCACTTCAGGTGGTGGTGCCCCGGGTGCCGCTGAAACCATCCGTATCCGTGGGGGATCATCCCTGTCGGCGCTCAACGATCCTTTGGTGGTCATCGACGGAATCCCTGTTGACTCTAAAGGGATATCCGGTATGAGAAGTGCCTTGAGCACGGTCAATCCCAATGATATCGAAACCTTTACCGTATTGAAGGATGCCTCGGCTACAGCCATATACGGGTCAAGGGCTTCTAACGGGGTTATTCTTATTACCACCAAAAAAGGGGAAGAAGGACAGGCTCTCAGACTCAACTACTCCGGAACCTTCTCCCTCTCTACCAATGCCAAAACACTCGAAGTACTCGGAGCAGATGAATTCCGCAATACCATCAATGAGCGGTTTAGCGATCGCCCCGGTGTTATTGCCTTATTGGGAGAGGCTTCTACCAACTGGCAGAATGAAATCTATCAAGATGCCATTGGTCATGATCACAACCTCAGTGCTACCGGTGCCGTTGCCTCTGTGCCCTACCGGGCATCGCTTGGGTATTCTTCCAACGATGGTATCCTCATGAGCGACAATATGACACGTACTACCTTGTCTGTAGGCCTTAATCCTACCTTGTTGAACGATGATTTGAAAATAAACTTCAATGCCAGGGGCGTGAATGTGCAAAACAATTTTGCCGATAACGGTGCCATTGGTGGTGCGATAAATTTTGATCCCACACAGCCCGTACGATCAACAAATGACGAATTTGGCGGATTTTACACCTGGGTAGACGACCAATCCGGTCTTCCCATGCCTGTAGCCACCACTAACCCTGTGGCCCTGCTCGAAATGAGAGAGGATATCTCTTCGGTTAACCGTATTCTGGGAAACACCCAGTTCGATTACCGCTTGCCTTTCCTGCCTCAGCTCAGGGCCAACCTAAACCTGGGATATGATTATTCCAAAAGTGAGGGAGAAATTAATGTGCCTGATTATGCTGCTTTTTCCTATGTCAGGGGAGGACAGATACGCGATTACACCCAGGAGAAAAAGAATGAGCTGATTGACTTCTACCTTAACTACGTGGCGGATATCCCATCAGCACAAAGCAATATTGATATGATGGCCGGTTATTCCTGGCAGCATTTCTGGGAAGCCGGTTCAGCCTTTGATACCAACATACCCAATAACCTGGGATTTCAAAATGGATTGAACAGCGATAGCCTCAGGGTGTTTGAAGATACAAAATATGAAACGGAAAACTACCTGGTTTCCTTCTTCGGACGTTTGCAATACAGTTTAATGGATCGTTATTTGTTGACCGCTACCCTTCGTACCGACGGATCCTCAAGATTTCTTGGCGACAACCAATGGGGAATATTTCCCTCCGCCGCTTTTGCATGGCGTATCGACCAGGAAGATTTTATGCAGAATGCCGGCCTGGTTTCACAACTGAAACTGCGTGCCGGCTATGGTGTTACCGGACAACAGGAAATCAATCAGGGCGACTACCCTGCTTTATCTCGTTATACCTATAACCGCCAGGGAGCGTACTATTATTTTGGCAATGAGCAGATCAATACCCTGCGCCCCGAAGGATACGACCAAAATCTTAAATGGGAAGAAACCACCACCTATAACCTGGGATTGGATTATGGCTTTGGCAACGACAGAATTACCGGTTCTCTTGACTTTTATCTCAGAGAAACCAACGACCTGCTTAATTTTATTCCTATTCCTGCGGGTACCAACCTTACCAATGCCATCCTGACCAATATCGGTAGTCTTGAAAATAAAGGGGTGGAATTCAGCATTGATACACGCCCCGTGGTTACCAATAATCTTGTTTGGAGGCTAGGCGCCAATGCCACCTATAGTGAAACGCTTATTACCAAACTTACTCTTTCTGATGATCCCGAATATCTGGGTGTATTCACAGGAGGCATTTCCGGTGGGGTAGGTAATACCATTCAGGTTCATAGCGAAGGCTATTCTCCCAATACTTTCTTTGTTTACCAACAGGTATTTGATGAAGAGGGAAATCCTATTGAAGGTCTGTATGTCGACCGCAACCAGGACGGAGAAATTACCGATGAAGACCGCTACCATCATCACAAACCCGCAGGTGATGTTTACCTGGGTTTGAATTCTTCACTGGAATATAACAACCTTACCTTCTCCTTTGCCGGACGGGCCAATTTCGGCAACTTCGTTTATAATAATGTAAGTTCAATGAACGGTGAATTAAGCCGTCTGTATCGCCCTGAAGGCCCTTATCTGAGCAATATAACCACCGATGCATTCGATGTTAACTTTAACAACGCACGCTATCTGTCTGATTATTACATCCAGGATGCTTCCTTTTTCAAAATGGACAACATCACCCTGGCGTACAACTTTGCTGACCTTATGCCCCAAAATCTCAATATGAGTGTTTCTTTCACCGTACAGAATGCTTTTGTTATTACCAAGTACGATGGTTTGGATCCGGAGATCTCATCAGGCATAGACAACAACTTTTACCCACGTCCAAGAAATTTTGTATTGGGTGTAAATCTTCAGTTTTAAAAACAATTAAATCAACATACAATGAGAAAATTATTTTATAGTATAGCTGTTCTGATAAGCTTTTCGCTTGTTTTTACAGCCTGTATTCAGGATTTGGATGTTACCCCTCTGGATGAAACAGAGATTACTTCAGCTACTGTGTACGATGACCCCGCCGCCTATCGTCAGGTGCTGGCCAAGTTATACGCCGGATTGGCGGTTTCAGGCCAGGAAGGTCCTGCCGGACGAGCTGATATCACCGGAATTGATGAAGGTTTTGGCCAGTATGTACGGGGTTACTTTAACCACCAGGTACTCACCACCGACGAAGCCGTAATAGGCTGGGATGACCAAACCATCAAAAATTTTGTCTATCACTCCTGGGGGGCCAGCGATGTTTTCATCACCGCCATGTACTCCAGGATATTTTACCAAATTGCTCTGGCCAATGAATTTCTACGCCAAACTACCGATAGCAAACTCAATGATAGGGGTGAAGACGATGCCCTGAAAGCAACCATTCAGACCTACCGTGCCGAGGCACGCTTCTTAAGAGCACTCAGCTATTGGCATGCCATTGATTTGTTTGGCAATGTGCCCTTCATTACCGAAGAGGATGCCATTGGATCTACGCCTCCCCAACAAATCGACCGTGCCGAACTCTTTACTTTTGTTGAACAGGAGTTGCTTGATATTCTGGATCAAATGGTTGCCCCTCGTCAGAACGAATTTGGCAGAGCCGACAGAGGTGCCGCATGGACCTTGCTGGCAAAACTTTACCTGAATGCAGAAGTGTATACCGGTGCACCAAGATGGTCAGATGCATTCACCTATGCTGAAAAAGTAATCAACGAGGGTGGCTATACGCTTGAAGAAAACTATCCGTATCTTTTTAATGCAGATAACAATCCCGTACAAAATCCTTCGCTCAACGAAATCATCTTTTCCGTTCGTTACGATGGTATTCATACCCAAACTTTCGGAGGAACAAATTTCCTTATTAAAGCCGCTTTGGGTGGCGATTTAATCAACTCGGTTGATTATGGTGTTGATGATAAATGGGGCGGATTGCGCACCACCAAAAATATTTTCAACCTCTTTGCCAGCGGTGACGAGCGGGCTTTGTTTTTCACCGAAGGGCAAAATGTAGAAATCGAAGATATGAGTGTATATACCGATGGTATTGCGGTGGTGAAATTTACCAATATTAAAAGAGATGGCACACCGGGTTCCAATCTCTCTTTCCCCGACACCGATTTCCCCATGTTCCGCCTGGCCGATGTATACCTGATGTATGCTGAAGCGCACCTGCGTGGTGGTGGAGGAAGCGAAGCCCAGGCCCTGGACTATTT
>JBEPXC010000216.1:0-6355 GCA_041642035.1 Sphingobacteriia bacterium | reverse complement strand
ATCATTAAAGTAATAACCTTTTAAGGTATCTGCGTCGGATTGGACAAAAGCAAACTTCCGTTCAGCTCCTTCGATCCATATTGTTGCTTCACTAGCAGGTTTGCCTTTGGATTCTTCATAATAGGAAGAAGAGAGAGAAAGTCGTATCCATTGCCGCCCTCCTGCATCGGTGAGATTGGCATCAACAACAAGATAATTTCCTTCTTTGTTGGCAAGCTCCAGGACAACGTCCTTCTCGCATGATATGGCACCAAAACACAAAGTTAAGAGTATGATTAGGCGGGTGGAAACTAGGGGTTTTATCATGGTTTAAAAATTAAAGTTCCAGGTTATAGCCGGTATGGGTCCGGGGATATAAAAAAAGGATGAGTTGGGTTGCCCAGGTCGATCCTCGCTTTCAGCAAAAGAAACAGAAATCGGATTTGCTCTTCCATAAGCATTAAAGACGGAGAAGTTCCAGCTGCTTTGGAATCTTCTGCCTTCAACATCTTTTCTAACGGGGGTATAGGTAACAGATAAGTCCATCCGATGATAGTCGGGCAGCCGGTTTGAATTTCTTTCTGCATAAATGGGTGCATAAGCTCCCTGGTAATAAATCTTTCCAGTTGGGAGAGTAAAGGCTGTTCCGGAGGCATAGACAAAATTCATGCCCAGCATCCATGTTGAAGATAGCTGATAACTTCCACTAAGACTTAAGTCATGGCGCCGGTCATTGGGTGCATAATAAGGACGGCCATTATTAATTTCTTCAATTTCTCTTCTGGCTATAGCCCAGGTATAACCTACAAAACCACTTATCCGTCCTTCTTGTTTTTGCAACAATAATTCTGTACCATATGCCCGGCCCTTTCCGGTTCTTAACTGACTTTCCAGAAGCTCGTTGCCCAAAATATCGCCATTGTCGATGATGTCTGAAATGTTTTTCATGTCTTTGTAATAAACCTCCAGCGATGTTTCTAACAGGTCGGAGAAAAAGTTGCGAAAATAACCCAGGGACACCTGATCGGAATATTGGGGCAATACATTGTTGCTGGCCGCAAACCACACATCATAAGGGGCAACCGACTGCGCGCTCTGAGCTTGCTGTATGTATTGCGTCATGCGGTTATAACTGCCTTTAATGGAGTGACGGTCGTTAAATTTATACCGTATGCTCAAGCGGGGCTCGAGAGCTGCAAAGGTATCATAAAACTGCCCCCTTACCAAGGGGAGGGTATCCTGAACCTGCCATTGCAGCGGATCTGAACGATCGTAGGTATATTGTATTCCCGGGCCAATAATCTGGAATGCCGATCCTCGCAACCCGTATACCATAACCAGCTTCTCGTCCCACAGACGTTGCTCATTGTTGAGGTACAAGCCATGCTCCAGGGCATTACTGGCCGATAACCTGATGTTGGCTCCTGCTGCGCCTTCTATGGTTGCTCTTATTCTGCCCGGATCCAGGTTGTGATAGATGCTTTGAACACCAAAAGAGAGGTTGTTGTTGTTGGCCTCCAGATTAAAATCAGCCTTCAGGTTGATGTTGTGTAGCATGGAATTCCATCTGAAGGTAGCCGGACCAATATCTCCACTTATATTAAACTGGTAGTTGCTATATAATAGCGATAGATCAGCAAAAAAGTCATCAGAAAATATCCTGTTCCACCGCAAGCTACTGGTTATATTTCCCCAGTCGAATCCGAACAAATCACTTAGCATGGTGACATCTCGTCCAAAATATCCCGACAGAAAAAGCCTGTTTTTGTCGTTGAGGGTGTAATTTAACCTGGTATTAAGATCATAAAAGAAGAGTTGGGTGTCACGCTGGGTTTCATCGGAGGAGAGCTTAAGGAACAGATCTGCGTAGGTGCGCCGTCCCGATACCATAAAAGCACTCCTGCCATTCTGTATAGGGCCTTCCAGGGTAAGCCTGCTAGAGATAAGCCCCAGGCCTCCATTGAGTTTGTATCGGTTCATGTTTCCGTCCTTCATCCTGATGTCCAGTACCGAGGACAGTCTGCCGCCGTACTCAGGATGGATTCCACCTTTATAAAGCTTGAGATCACTTATGGCATCGGAATTGAACACAGAAAAGAAATTGAATAGGTGCGATGCATTAAATACCACTGCATCATCTAATATTACCAGGTTTTGATCTGCATTGCCCCCTCTTACAAAAAAGCCTGTGTTGCCATCGCCGGCCGATTGTACACCGGGCAACAACTGAATACTGCGCAATACATCTACCTCACCTAAAAAGGCAGGGATATTTCTGATAGATTCAATGTCGAGTGTTACGGTACCCATTTCCGCATTGTCAACATTTCCGTCTGAGCGTTCGGCTGATACCACTACTTCCGATAAGCTCACGCCACTTCTTAGCTTAACATCCAAACGTCGGTTCTGTGAAAGGGTAATTGTTTTTTCAAGTTTTTGATAGCCGATGAAAGAAAACACAATGGTGTGAGTGCCCTTATTCAGTTGCAGACGGTAATTTCCATCCAGATCCGAAATGGCTCCCTTGCCTTTGTCTAGGGTATATATGTTTACGCCCGTAAGCACTTCACCCGTGGAGCTATCGGTGATGGTGCCGCTTAAAATATTGTTTTGGGCATAACCACCCAAAGAAATCATGGCCAATACTGCCATGAATATTATGTTTTTGATCACTTGTTTCTCTTTAATTAAACCTGTATATCCGGGAGTTTTGAGTTTTCTGTTGCTAGTTGTCAATGCCCGGAAAACTTTTGAAATCATGATTAAAAACAAGTCTTCCGGTTATTTGTTTCAGACCAGTTTCTTAAATCATAAAGTAAAATGCACTATCGCTATGCAATAGGTCTCGCATAGGGGCTATTCATTACAATACTTTGTGTTTTTAATAGCGGAGTGTTATTAATGGCATGGGGAGGAGCGTGGTCATATGAATCAAAACACAATGCTTTTCCTGTTTACCGAGGATATCTGAAAAAAGCCCCGGGCCCCATTGCTGATATTGGTGGGGATGTTTGCCGGGGGCGCGCCTGCGAAGGGGTTGCCTGAAAAATCCGTTTGAAAGAAGAATACATTGTAGAATTCAAAATTCTCTTTGGAAATGCTTCTCATTTCGAGTTGAATAACATCTCCTTCTTCAATCTCGTCCTGGCTGAGATTTAATATGGAATAGGTTACATATTCTTCCATATTTTTATCGCTTGTTACCACTTTGAGAGGGGGGCGCCAGGTCTTGATGTTTCCATTGACGTACAAATTGAAAAGATAATAATCATCCTCGGAAGGCAATTCCATGAAGTGTGCCTGCACTTCATATAATGTATCTGGGGAAAACCCCAATTCAGAAAAAATATTGAGTTTTAAAGTTACCGAGTCAATCTCAGGTACAGGCCTCCAATGGCTTGTAGCAGTGTAACTTGTGCCTTGATATTCTATACACATAGTAAGTTCTTTTCCTTGCACCTGGCTGGAAACGGAATCGTTATAATAGAATCCCCATTTTTCTTCGGAGCTGTTTGTGTTAAAAACATATTTATTTTCACTAGATTGCAACCATACCCTGGCATCGGAAACTCCCTTTCCCTGGCTGTCGTTGTAATAGGAGGTAGAGAGTGAAACTCTTATGTGTTGGCGAAATCCATCATCCAAAATATTTGCTTCTATGATGAGAAAACTGTCCTCCTGATCGGCAAGCTCGAGTATTACACTTTTCTGGCAACCCCCAAGCAATGCACCATAAAGCAAAATGGCCAGGAGTCCTGTTTTTATAGCAAGATAAGTCTTAATCATGGTTTAGAGATTAAAATTCCAGGTTATCGAGGGTACGGGGCCGGGGATGTAAAAGAAAGAGGAGTGGGGCTTTCCTTCTTTCTGGGCAAAAGAAACCGAAATGGGATTGGTTCGGCCATAGACGTTAAAGAGCGAAAAATTCCAACTACTCGTAAACCTTCTCTCTTCCCGGTTTTCGAGTTCAGGATTGAAGGTCAGAGAGAGGTCCATACGATGGTAATGAGGAAGTCTACTTGAGTTTCGGTCGGCATAAATAGGGGCAAAAGAACTTTGATAAAACATTTTGCCAATGGGCATAGTGAAAGCAGAACCAGTAGCGTAAACAAAATTTATTCCTACTATCCATTTGGGGGATATTGTGTAGTTTCCGCTAAGGCTAAGGTCATGCCGTCTATCGTTGGGAGCATAATATACTAGCCCCTGGTTAATGCCATCCGTTTGACGTTGGGCCAAAGCCCAGGTATATCCAATAAAACCTTGCAGAGATCCTTTCTGTTTTTGAATTAAAACTTCCAGCCCGTAGGCCCAGCCTCTGCCGGTTCTTATCTCTCTTTCCAGATACTCATTCCCGATCAGGTTACCGTTGTCGATAATGTCGCAAATATTTTTCATGTCTTTGTAAAACAACTCCAGTGAGGTTTCTACCTGGTGGGAAAAGAAACTTTGGAAGTACCCCAGGGAATATTGATCAGATTGCTGAGGTGGGATATTGTTGCTTGCTGTATACCATACATCATAGGGTGCTACCGACTGCGCACTTTGTGCTTGTTGGATGTATTGTGTCATGCGATTATAGCTGCCTTTTATCGACTGCCGCTGGCTGATTAAATACCTGAAGCTCAGGCGTGGTTCCAGAGCGAAAAAAATATCATAAAAGTGACCCTTGCCTAGGCTGATGCTATCTTCTATCTGCCATTTCATCGGATCGGTTTTGTCATAGATGTATTGGTTTCCCGGGCCCATAGTTTGAAAAAATGATGCCCGTAAACCATAGTTCACTATAAGTTTGTCGTTGATAAAGTGTTGTTTATTGTTGGCATAGAGGCCATGTTCGAGTCCGTTCTGGTCGGTAAGGTTGATGCTGGCGTTGATGGCACCTTGAATTTTAGCAGTGATATTTCCGGGCTGAAGATTATGATAAATACTCTGCCATCCGAAGGTGAGGTTGCTCTTATCATTAAGTTTAAGGTTGAAGTCTGATTTAATATTTATATTACTTAACAGTGAGTTCCATAGAAAGCTGGTACGCCCCACATCGCCTGAAATATTAAACTGGTACTTGCTGACCACGAAGGAGAAATTGGCATAGAAATTATCGTTAAAGAATCTGTTCCAACGAATACTGGCTACTGTATTCCCCCAATCCAGACCAAATAAGTTGCTCATAACAGTAATGTCTCTACCCAAATACCCAGATATATAGATTCTGTTTTTTTCGTTGATCAGGTAGTTCATTTTAAGGTTCAAATCATAGAAATATAGCCGAGTGTTTCGTTGATTTTCATCTGAAGAAAGCTTAAGGAATAGGTCTGCATAGGTTCGTCGCCCTGATAGGAGAAAGGCACTTTGGCCATATTGCAAGGGGCCTTCTACCGTGAGACGACTCGATATAAGGCCCACCCCACCATTCATCTGGTAATTTCGCAAATCGCCTTCTTTCATTTTGATGTCTACTACTGATGATAGTCTGCCTCCATAGGACGGTTCTATACCTCCCTTGTACAATTTCAGATCTTTGATGGCATCAGAATTGAATACGGAAAAAACATTAAATAAATGGCTGGCGTTAAATATCACGGCATCATCAAGCAACACGAGGTTTTGATCTGCATTTCCTCCGCGTACCGAAAAGCCTGTATTTCCATCACCTGCTGATTGTATACCAGGCATCATTTGGACTGCACGTAAAACATCTACCTCTCCTAAAAACGAGGGCATATTGCGTACAGACTCTATTTCCAGCAAAATGGCATTGGTCTCGGTACTTTCCACATGGCGGATGACTTTTTTTTCTCTTACTACGGTTTCGTTTAGCATGATGCCCGCATAGCTTAATTGTATATCTAACATTTTATCTCCATTCATGAGGATAGTTTTTCTCTTTGGGGCATACCCTAAGAATGAAAAAGTCAGGGTGTATTTACCCTCCTTTAGCTTAAGCTTATACGCTCCCAATGAATCGGAAACAGTACCAGCCTGTTTATCAGCAATTAATATATTTACTCCCGGAATAGGTTCACCTGTTGTTCTTTCACGAATGGTGCCCCTGAGGGTGTGTTTTTGTGCTGATGTTTCATTGGTGAGGAAAATGAATATTAATAAAAGGCATGTTCTGAATATCATTATGTCGTAGTAAAAACGTAATACTTTGCAAAAAACACCCTGTTGGGCGTCAAAGTATAGAATATTAACAAGAGGGTAAGGTGTTTTGTTTTTATAAAAGTTGACATAGTTATTATGGGAACTCGGGACTGTTAGATGTTGGACTGATTTTTGCAAAGAATGGCTCTTGCCAAAATAGAGGATTATGATTATCTTTATATTATTTGGCATAATACTAATTATTCATTTTTAAAACGAATACTCTATG